>NZ_CP124614.1:2433216-2737368 GCF_029958905.1 Vibrio sp. YMD68
AGCATGTGTGGCTTTCGAGCGTATCCGATCAACCAAACACAAGCTGTGCTCAGCAAATACGATGTAGGGTCTCGAATGGACTTCGATATCGAGATTCTGGTTCGACTGTATTGGGAAGGCTGCGACATCGACTTCGTTGAAACACGAGTCATCTATCCTGAAAACGGCACCTCTCATTTCGATGCGCTGTGGGACAACATAAAAATCAGCTGGATGCACACGCGATTGTTCTTCGGCATGCTACCAAGAGTACCAAAATTGATCGCTCGCCATTTCAAATCGGACTCAGTGCAGAATTTATCGGCTGAAAATAGCCAAGGTTACTCGGCAGATTCAAGACAGGCAAATTCCGAACAAATAGGTCCAGAACAACCACACTGGTCGCGCACTCAAGAGCGCGGCACTGTGCTGGGAATCAAACTGTTACTAACGGTGTATACTCTACTAGGTCGCGGTGTATTTAATCTGATTTTGCGCGGTGTGATGCGTTACTACCATCTAACGGGCAAACGTGCACGAAACGCCTCAGAACAGTACCTATTTCAGCTTAAGGCATACGCTGAACAACAGAATATTGAGTTACCAGCGGAATTAACCAGTTATAACCATCTGCTCTCGTTTGGCCATACCATGCTAGACAAGTTGGCTGCATGGAAAGGGGATTTTTCGGTCGATAACCTGAGCATTCATGGTCAAGAACAATTTGAGAGCATGGTGGCAAACCAACAAGGTGTGCTGATTCTGGGTTCTCATCTTGGCAACATCGAACTGTGCCGAGCTTTGGGTCGCAGACACTCGAACATCAAAATCAATGCGCTGGTTTTCACCGAGCACGCTGAGCGTTTTAATTCTGTCATGAAAGCGGTCAACCCGCAGTCTGATTTAAATCTGATTCAGGTGACTTCAATGGGGCCTGATACTGCTATCTTGTTGCAGCAGAAGCTGGAACAAGGCGAGTGGATTGTGATTGTTGGCGATAGAACCTCCACCAGCAAAGAGAGCCGTTCAGTATGGGCTGAGTTCTTGGGTAAGGAAGCGCCGTTCCCCCAAGGACCATTCATGTTAGCCTCTGTACTCAAAGCACCTGTATTTTTGCTGTTTGGGTTACGCGACGATTCACAAGCAAAACCGCATTTTAATGTCTATTTCGAGCATTTTAGCGACAGAATCGAGCTACCTAGAAAAACACGCGAACAATCTTTACAGCAAGTCGTTCAACAATACGCAGACCGACTTCAGCACTACACACTGAAAGCACCGCTTCAGTGGTATAACTTTTTTAATTTTTGGACATTGAGCAACCAGCACCATGACGAAAAAGAATCCAAATAGCATCACTTTTGGTGCCGAACGCCTCACGATTGAAGACGTTGTCGCTATCTCCCAAGGCGCAAAAGCCTCGATGAACTCAAGTCACGAGTTCACCTCAAAAATCGACCGCGGTGTTGCTTTCTTAGAGCGCCTATTGAAAGAAGAAGGCGTGATTTATGGCGTGACAACCGGCTACGGTGACTCGTGTACCGTTGCGATCCCACCAAACCTTGTTGATGAATTACCACTGCATCTAACGCGTTTTCACGGCTGTGGCTTAGGTGAAATACTGTCTCACGAACAAGCTCGCGCAGTATTAGCAACGCGCCTTTGTTCGTTGTCACAAGGTGTCTCTGGTGTGACTCATGATTTGCTCAACCAGATCGTTACCCTAATTAATCAAGAAATCTCACCGCGAATTCCTCAAGAAGGATCGGTGGGTGCCAGTGGCGATTTAACGCCTCTCTCTTACTTAGCAGCAGCACTGATTGGTGAGCGCGATGTTATCTATAAAGGCGAAGTTCGCCCTACTAGCGACGTCTACAAAGAGTTAGGCATTAGACCAATCAAGCTTAAGCCAAAAGAAGGCTTGGCATTGATGAATGGCACGTCAGTAATGACGGCTTTGGCTTGTATTGCATACAAACGTGCGGAATACCTAGCTCAGCTATCAACAAAAATTACAGCAATGGTGTCTGTGGGTATGCACGGCAACGACTTCCACTTCGATGAAGCCTTGTTCGCAGTGAAACCGCACCCTGGCCAGCAGCAAGTCGCTGCATGGCTACGTGATGACTTACAAGCGGATCGCCCGCCACGTAACAGTGATCGCCTACAAGATCGTTACTCGCTACGCTGTGCTCCGCATGTGATTGGTGTCGTTCAAGACTCTCTACCTTGGCTACGCCAAATGATCGAGAACGAGCTCAACAGCGCTAACGATAACCCAATTATCGATGGCGACAACGAACGCGTTTTGCACGGTGGACACTTCTACGGTGGTCATATCGCAATGGCAATGGATACGCTAAAAACAGCAGTAGCGAATCTTGCAGACCTACTTGATCGCCAAATGGCCCAGCTGATGGATTACAAGTTCAACAACGGCTTGCCATTCAACCTAACGGGTGCTGAAGGCGAACGTAAGCCTATCAACCACGGCTTTAAAGCAGTACAGATTGGCGTGTCAGCTTGGACAGCAGAAGCATTGAAACACACGATGCCAGCAAGCGTGTTCTCTCGTTCAACAGAGTGTCACAACCAAGACAAGGTCAGCATGGGTACCATTGCGGCTCGCGACTGCTTACGTGTTCTTGAACTGACAGAACAAGTTGCGGCTGCGTCACTACTTGCTGGTACACAAGCACTTGAACTTCGTAAGCGCCACAATGAACTTGATGAGCACCACATGAGTGAGAACCTCAAGCATATTCGCGACGAAGTCCTGAAAGAGTTTGAGTTTATAGTCGAGGACCGCCCGCTTGAAGGCGATCTACGCCACTTTATTTCTCGTATTCAAAATCAGTATTGGTCACTTTACTAAAAGAACCTTACTCATAGAGTAGCCAACCCTTTACGCAATATTGTTGAGAGCGATTTATGTCTGAAATCCTTCATCCATTACAATCTGAGGTGACACTTGTCACCTCATTCCAAGATGCCGACCCAATGGGCGTGATCTATCACGGCAACTACTTCCGATTTTTTGAAGAAGTAAGACGCATCATGATGGATAAGATTGAGTACAACTATCATGAGATGAAGGATTCAGGCTACATGTGGCCTATCATCGATACCCGCGTGAAATACATAAAGGCGATACCGTTTAATCACAAGATTAAGGTAACGGCGAAGCTCACCGAGTGGGAAAACCGCCTGCGCGTCGATTATGAAATTCATGATGCCAACACCGGTGCTCGTATGACACGCGCCCACACAATGCAGGTTGCGGTGACTATCGAAGAACAAGAAATGTGCTTCGCTTCACCGAAAATATTTACCGATAAAGTCGAGCACTGGCACCAGTTTGGCTGCTTACCTCAATCAACTGATCAGCAACCGTGCGGCCAACAATCAGAACAATCTCAAGTATCTAACACACGGCAGCAGGTGAAACATGAGTCTATTTAAGCGCGGACGTAAGCAAATCAGCATCGCACTACTAGGGCTTTCCTGTGTGATGGCGAATAGCTTTGTTATTGCTAACGAAAATTCAGCAACCGTCGGCTCTATTTTAGATTTGCAAACCGTATTAAGCGCAAACAACATAGTGCGTGGTGAGTTCACCCAAACGCGCAACATGGAAATGTTCACCCAACCTTTGACGTCACAAGGCACGTTTTTATTAGATAAGTCGAGTGGTTTACTTTGGACGCAAGCAACCCCGTTTCCTGTGAGCCTGGTGCTCACCGATAACAAACTGAGCCAAAGGTTTGCTGATCAACCCGCAAAAATCATCACCGACAAAGAAAATCCAATGGCGTTTTATTTCAGCCATATCTTCTTGTCGGTATTCCACGGCGATACGCAAAAACTTCAGGAACAGTTCGCACTCGATTTTGAGCCAGCAACTGCTACAAGCTCTGGTGAAAATGCAAAGAATAAGTCATGGACGCTCACTCTAAAGCCTAAAAGTGCGCCGATGAACGCGGTATTTGAAGCCATTACTCTGCAAGGTCAAAATGATATTGAACGCATCGAACTGAGAGAGATCCGTGGAGACAGCACGGTGATCGAATTTAGCCAATTGAGCCATCTACCGGAAGTATTATCAGATGCTGAAGAGCAACAATTCCAACTCTAGCCTGGCCCTTGTTTGGCTTGTTATCGTAGTGCTATTTAGCGGATTGTTAATAAAACAGTTCGCTTTTTCTTCGTCGGTACCGATTGAAAGCAACATTCTAAAGTTACTACCAGAAAACCAGCAAGACCCCATGGTCGAACAAGCCTTTCAGCAGATATCCAGCTCGATGAGCGAGCAAGTGGTGTTTATCATCAGCGCCCCCGACATAGACCAAGCCATGATTGCGACCGACGCTTTTGAAAAAGCTCTCAACCAAAGAGCTTTTTCAAGTCAGCCAACTCTGTTTAAGCAAGTTCAAGGAAAAATCAACGCCAGCACTCAAAGCCAGTGGAGTGATTTCTATTTTCGTCACCGCGCTCAACTGTTAACCAGTCAACAAAAAGAAACACTGACACACTCGCCCGAATCTCGCGCTCAACATGTCATTCAGTCGTTGTACAACCCATTTTCAGGCGTCACTGCAGCAGAGCTATCTCTCGACCCTTTCCTGTTATTTCGCGACTACATCAGTGCAGTTGGCGTTCAATCAAGTAACTTTGTATTGAAAGAGGGATACCTCACCACTCAATCTAATGAGCAAACTCATGTTTTGGTGACAGCTACTCTGGCGGGTTCGCCTTATAGTTTGGCAATTCAAGAGCAGCTTCATTATCTTGATTCAATTGAGCGCGAGGTCGAAAAGCAGTTTGGCGTCAAAGTGCAACATACCGGTGTGGTGTTCTACGCCAGTTACGGAACCGAAAGCGCGAAATCAGAAATCAGTACCATTGGTTTGGGCTCACTGGCAGGTGTTATTTTATTGGTGTGGCTGACGTTTCGTAGCGCCCTGCCACTTGCCTTGTCTCTGCTTTCGATAAGCACTGGATTACTGGTTGCACTCGCTAGCACCGTCGCTATCTTCGGAAAAATTCACTTGTTCAGCTTAGTGTTTGGCGCCAGTTTGATTGGCGTATCCATCGATTACTCCTTTCATTACCTCACTGACCGCTTAGCAGCAGGAAGTAAATGGCAAAGCGACAAAGGCTTGAAACATATTCTTGTTGCGATCACATTGGGTCTGATCACCAGCTTGATTGGCTATCTAGGTCTGTTGGTCGCGCCTTTTCCTGGCTTACAACAGCTTGCTTTGTTCTCGTCAATTGGACTCATTGCAGCTTACGCCAGTGTAGTGTGTTGGTACCCCGTTTTAGCGGCGAAACCAAGCCAAGAGCGCGAACTTCCGTTAGCGAACCTATGGCATGCATGGCTAAACTTATGGAGAAAACCTAAGTTCAGAATCGGCTTGCCGATCGTTGTCACTGTTATTAGCGTGGCGTCAATCAGCCAAGTTCGTTACGACGACGATATTCGCCAACTTCAGGCGATGCCAGAGCAACTCAAACAGCAAGAGCAAGCCATCTCAGAAATCTCTGGCCTAGGTAGTGCTCAGGATATGCTATTGGTGACGGCGAACAGCAATCAGGCGTTACTGAATAAATTAGCGTTGATCAGCTCGGAATTAGATTCGTTGGTCAATCAGCAAGGCGTCTCTGGCTATCGCAGCGTCAATCAGCATCTGCCAAGTGAGCAAGAGCAACACGACAGCTATCAGTTGGTTAAACAGCTCTACGCTAACCAAAGTGCGACCTTACAAACCACACTCGGTTGGTCGAGTTTCCCTGAGCTTCCTAACTATGAACCTATAACCGTTGATGGGTTTTTAGCATCACCAATATCAGAACCCATTCGTCCTCTTTGGTTAAAGCCAATTGATGGACAAGCGGCGTCTATTATTTTGATCAAAAATGTCACTGACTCAGAGCTGTTCTCTCAATGGCTTGATTCAAGTTTTGCTCAGCAACAAGATATTAAGTTCCTCAATAAGGCCGATGAAATCTCGTCGCTTTTTGCTGAGTACAGAGTCAAGATCACCGAACTACTATTGATAGCATTGGCAGCCATTGGAATGGTTTTAGGTTGGCGCTATGGCGTAAAACAGAGCCTGTTGATGTTACTGCCGTCATTGATTGCGGGAATCGCAGGGCTAGCGGTCACTGGCGTTTTAGGTTCGACCTTAAACCTGTTTAACTTACTGGGTCTGATTCTGATTCTAGGAATTGGCATCGACTACACCCTGTTCTTTGCTGAGCAGAAGAAATCGCTTAGCACCTTATTAGCAATTACTTTGTCAGGCCTCACGACGCTACTCTCGTTTGGCTTATTATCATTGAGTCAAACTCATGCCATTCATAGCTTCGGTGTTACCGTCCTGACTGGTATTTTCGTCGCGTGGTTGCTTTCGCCACTTGCAATCAACAACGAACAAGCAGCGGAAAAATCAAACTCTCGAGAGGCTTTTAGATGAACAAAACAATCAAGATAGCGCTCGCCGTTGGATTGGGCTTACTACTCAGCGCTTGTTCGATGGTGTCTCAACAGCCTACAGGCGCAAGTGTCGCAATCAACAAAGACACCGAGCTAGCCTTGCCGCTGCCTGCTGAACTGGGGTACTCATTTACGGCGAGCCAGCTGATCAGCGCAACATGGCAAGACGATACGCAACAACTGCCTGTTCAAGTCGAAGTCACACCAGATAAAGTCGTGTTGGCGGGCTTTTCCTCTTGGGGAACGCGCATCTTATCGCTGCAATACCAGAACCAAGCCATTGAGACTCAAGTTCTATCCGGTCTTGGCGCAACCCTGCCGCAACCTGAGCAGGTGTTATTTAATTTAATGCTGACCTTATGGCCGACTGAAGCCTGGACTCAGCCTTTGCAAACCATAGGTTGGCATCTAGTCGATACTGACAATACAAGAACCGTGTTTGACGACAACCAACAAGCCATTATTCGTATCGAGTATCAAGCAAAAGCTAATGAACCGAAGCTCTCTGGAGACATTGTTTTCAAGCATTTGATTCAAGGCTACACCATCACCATACAAACGTTGAACTCAACGATTACTGATAACCCAAGTAAGAGCTGAACATTATGCCTATTTACATCCAAGATTGTGGTTTCCACTCGGCGCTAGGCTCAAGCGTTGCTGACATTCACGGCTGCCTCAAAGATATGCGCGAATCCAACATGGTTGAAGTCTACGATATGCTGAATGATGGCAAGTCGACTGTCATCGGTAAGGTGACTGGCGAACTGCCAGAGATCCCGCCAGAGCAAGCGCATTACGCCACTCGAAACAATCAACTGGCGCTATCAGCTCTTAATCAAATCAAAGACTCTATTGAACAAGCAAAATCACAATTTGGCGCAGACAGAATTGCTGTGGTTATCGGCACTAGCACTTCGGGCATCTCAGACGGCGAAGCGGCATTCAAACATAAACTGGCACACGGTGAGTTTCCTGAGCATTACCATTATTCAAAACAAGAACTAGGCAATACCTCTGAGTTTGTTAGTCAATATTGCTCATTGACAGGGCCAAGCTACGCAATCTCGACCGCTTGCTCGTCCAGTGGCCGTGTATTTTTGACCGCTCAACGCTTGTTGGATTCTGGAATGGCTGATGCTGTGTTGGTTGGAGGTGTAGACACTTTATGTAAACTGACGCTCAATGGTTTTCATGGTCTGGAAGCGCTTTCAACGACACATTGTCAGCCTTTTAGTGCTTCTCGAGATGGTATTAATATTGGAGAAGCCGCCGCATTTATGCTGCTTAGCAAAATAAAACCATCGAACAACCTACCCAATATTGCACTGTTAGGGTGTGGTGATAGTTCTGACGCGCACCATATATCAGCCCCTCACCCTGAAGGCAATGGCGCAGAGCAAGCGATGAGAAAAGCGCTAAATTCTGCCAACTTACAAGCAGAAGACATCGGTTATATCAATGCCCATGGCACCGCAACACCACTCAATGATTCAATGGAAAGCAAAGCCATACACCGTATTTTTGCAAACAAGGTTCCCGTTAGCTCAACCAAGCCGCTCACCGGGCATACTCTTGGAGCCGCAAGTGCGATAGAGGCTGCAATTGCATGGCATATTTTAAAATATGACTTACCGCTTCCCTTACAAAAATGTCAGGATAAAGCTGAGGATATTGAGATTGATTTGGTAAACTGTGCACAGAAACTTAAAGTAAAGAACATCTTAAGCAATTCATTTGCTTTTGGTGGCAACAACATTAGCCTGATTTTTGGTGTAGTAAATGACTGATATTCCTTCCATAGACCAACTCCTACCACACGATGCTCCGATGATATTAATCGATCGTGCTATCAACGTAGAGGCGTTGTCGATCCACTGTCAGGTCGATATTGGTGCCCATAATCTGTTTTTTGGTGCCGAATCTCAAACTGTCCCAGCTTATGTCGGCATCGAGTTTATGGCGCAGTCTGTGGCGGCATGGTCTGGATACCACGCACTAAAAAACGGCACCACTCCCCCCATCGGTTTCTTACTGGGTTCTCGTCGTTATAAATCACTCTGTGATGAATTTACTCAAGGTCAGACCCTTGATATATACGCAGAGCAACTGATGGAAGACAGTGGCATGGCCGTGTTTACCGCAAGAGTCGAGGACCAAGGCGAGCTAGTGGCTCAATGCCAACTCAATGTCTACGTACCGACCGAACAAAAATTACAAGAAATGAAAACTAGGAGCCCATCATGACCCGTCAGGTTTTAGTCACTGGTGCCAGCAAAGGCATTGGTAAAGCGATCGCTATTCAACTCGCGAAAGACGGATTTGAAATCGCCGTTCATTACATGGGTGACAAGCAAGGTGCCGAAGAGACCCTAACGTCGATCACTGAATTGGGTGGCGCAGGACGTCTGATCCAATTTGATATAAGTAACCGCAGTGAGTGCCGTGAAAAGCTTGAGTCTGATATTGCTGAACATGGCGCCTACTATGGTGTGGTAAACAACGCGGGAATTACTCGTGATACGGCCTTCCCTGCCATGACGGAAGAAGAGTGGGACGGCGTTATCCATACCAACCTCGACAGCTTCTACAACGTTCTTCACCCGTGCGTGATGCCTATGGTTCAAAAACGCAAAGGCGGTAGAATTGTTACTCTGGCTTCCGTATCGGGCATCATGGGCAACCGCGGTCAAACTAACTATGCGGCAGCCAAAGCCGGTGTGATTGGCGCAACCAAGTCTCTTGCTCTTGAGCTCGCAAAGCGCAAGATCACTGTGAACTGTGTGGCTCCAGGCTTAATCGATACAGGCATGGTTGATGAGCACGTAAAAGACCATGCACTTCCCCAAGTGCCACTGCGCCGCATGGGCGAACCAGAAGAAGTGGCAGGCCTAGTCAGTTACCTAATGTCTGATATTGCAGGCTACGTAACTCGTCAAGTAATTTCTGTTAATGGAGGCTTAGTATGACCCGCCGCGTTGTTGTAACTGGCATGTCTGGTGTTACTGCCTTTGGTAATGACTGGCAGCACATCGAGCCAAAACTAAAAGCCTGCGAAAACGCGACCCAATACATGCCAAGCTTTGAGCAATATGATGGTCTCAACACTAAGCTAGCTGCGCCTATTGATGACTTCCAGTTGCCAAAACACTACAAACGCAAACAGGTTCGAGGCATGGGACGTGTGTCTCGCCTAGCAACCGTTGCGACAGAAAATGCTTTAGATCAAGCGGGCTTAATTGGTCACGATGTATTAACCAATGGCGAAACAGGCATTGCCTACGGTTCTTCAACGGGCAGTACCGATGCGGTTGGCGCATTCGGTGTAATGCTCAATGAGAAGTCGACACGTGCGATTACCGCAACCACTTATGTGCAGATGATGCCACACACCGCTGCGGTCAACGTAGGTCTGTTCTTTGGCCTACGCGGCCGCGTGATTCCCACCAGCAGTGCCTGTACTTCAGGAAGCCAAGCGATTGGTTACGCCTATGAAGTGATCAAACACGGCTACCAAACCGTGATGGTTGCCGGTGGCGGTGAAGAGCTATGCCCAACTGAGTCTGCCGTTTTCGATACCCTTTTTGCTACCAGTTTAAAAAACGACTCACCTAAAAAATCGCCTAGCCCTTACGACAGCGAACGCGATGGCTTAGTTATCGGTGAAGGCGCGGGTACGCTGGTTCTTGAAGAATACGAGCATGCCGTTGCTCGCGGCGCAAAAATCTACGCTGAGATTGTCGGCTTTGCCAGCAATTGTGACGCCGCTCATGTGACTCAACCTCAAATGGAAACCATGCAGATTTGTATGGAGAAAGCACTGAAAGACGCACAGCTTCCTGCTGAGAAAATTGGTTATGTTTCAGCGCACGGTACCGCGACAGAAAAAGGCGATATTGCAGAAAGTAATGCGACCGCGAATATTTTCGGCGAAGTGCCAATCAGTTCACTAAAAAGCTACTTTGGCCATACGCTTGGCGCATGTGGTGCGATTGAGGCTTGGTTAAGCCTCGAGATGATGCATTCAGGTTGGTTCAGCCCAACATTGAACCTTGAGAACATCGACGAGCGCTGCGGCAAGCTTGATTACATCACCGGCTCTGGCCGTAAATTAAATGTTGAATACCTAATGAGCAATAACTTTGCCTTTGGCGGCATCAACACTTCCATCATCTTCAAAAAAACTTAGGATAGATAATGAAAAACTGGCTAGCTCTTGTTGTGCTCTTTTTACTCGCAGGTTGTAGTGCTCCGAAGTATTCGGGCAATGCACTTCCTGAAGCAAACAACGTCGAAAATATCACGATCGTGGAAGATGTAAAAACACGCAGCATTTTCCTCGATTCCATGCTTGATTGGTGTCTGAATAATCAAGTCAAATGTAAAGTCGTTGCAGACGGTTCAGAACATAATCCAGAGGGCATCACGCTTGATTATGTCTCTCGTTGGAGTTGGGATTTCAGAACCTTTGTGGCAGACGCTAAGATCTCGGCCTATCAAGATCAACAACGCGTAGGCAACGTTGAGTTTAAAGCGCCAAACAGCGGAAACTTTTCTAAGTTTGGTGACGATATGGAACGCATCAAAGCGATGATGGATATCTTGTTCGATAAGAAAACAGCCGCGCAAGCGACTCAAATGATTGCCGACGACAAGCTATAACGAATCCAGTCCTGATCAGCAGAATTCTGATCGACAAAACTCCAATCGCTAAAGTTCTAAGCAACGAAGTTTAGACAAATAAAAAGGGTCAGTAACCAAGTTACTGACCCTTTTTTGAATCTAGCAAAAGCTCAATTAAGCGTTAGCTTCACGCTCAGCAATGAACTCAAGAGCCATCTTGATGCGAGTAATTACGCGCTCTTTACCAACAAGCTCCATCACTGCATCAACAGAAGGAGACTGACCGCCACCGGTTACTGCTACGCGAAGTGGCATGCCGATTTTACCCATGCCGATCTCTAGCTCTTCACACACGGCTGCAATCACACCATCTTTGATGTTTGCTGTTGTGAATTCTTCAAGTGCTTCAACCTTAGCAAGAGCAAGCTCTAGTGGGCCTTTAGCAACACCACGTAGGTGCTTCTTAGCTGCGCCAGCTTCAAACTCCGAGAAATCTTCGTAGAAGTAACGAGACTGCTCAGCAAGTTCGATAAGCGTGTTGCAACGCTCGCCAACTAGCGTGATCACTTCAGTGATAGCTGGGCCGTTGGTTGTATCGATCTTCTGCGCGTCTAGGTGCCATTGCAGGTATTTTGCAACGTATTCAGGTTCAGAAGTCTTGATGTAGTGGTTGTTCAACCAAAGTAGTTTTTCAGTGTTGAATGCAGATGCAGACTTGCTGATTGCGTTCAAGCTGAAGAATTCAATCATCTCTTCTTGAGAGAAGATCTCTTGGTCACCGTGAGACCAACCTAAACGAACTAGGTAGTTGTTTAGTGCATTGGGTAGGTAACCTTCGTCGCGATATTGCATGACAGAAACAGCACCGTGACGCTTAGAAAGTTTCGCACCGTCATCACCAAGAATCATTGCACAGTGAGCGAAAGTTGGAACTGGCGCGCCTAGTGCTTCATAGATGTTGATTTGACGAGGTGTGTTGTTGATGTGGTCTTCACCACGAACAACGTGTGTAATACCCATGTCCCAGTCATCCACTACAACTACGAAGTTGTATGTGGGTGCACCGTCTGTACGACGAATGATGAGGTCATCAAGTTGGCTGTTCGCGATTTCAATGCGACCACGGATTTGGTCATCAAATACTACACTGCCTTCTTTCGGGTTACGGAAACGGATAACGCATGCATCACCTTCTTTTGCTGCTTCGTTTGCTGCAACAATTTTAGGGTGGTTCGCATCGTAACGAGCCATTTCCTTGTTTTCTTCTTGCTCTGCACGAATCTCATCAAGCAGTTCTTTAGACGCGTAGCATTTGAATGCTTTGTCTTCAGCAAGTAGCTTATCAACCATTTCGTTGTAACGGTCAAAACGCTTAGATTGGTAGTAAGGGCCTTCATCCCATTCCATACCCATCCATTGCATGCCTTCTAAGATTGCATCAACCGCTTCTTGAGAGTTACGCTCAAGGTCCGTGTCTTCAATACGTAGAACAAACTCACCGCCTTGGTTTTTAGCGAAAAGCCAAGAATAGAGGGCTGTACGTGCACCACCAACGTGAAGATAGCCTGTAGGGCTTGGAGCAAAGCGAGTTTTAACCGTCATGAAATTACCTTAATGATTTTAGAACGCACCTGATTTTGGATACAAAAACGATGCTAAAATTTGCGCATTATTTTAGCACCGATCAGTAATACTACAATCGGAATGATCGCTAATTAGTCCGCCTCTAACCTCAAACACTAGTTATTTAGGTTTTTCACCGCCCAAGATACAAACTCTTGGCGCTGTTCAGGTGTCATTTCAAGAAAATCAGCTTGCAGAGAACTAGGCTTGCTTGCAGGTTTCGTTTGCTTCTTAGAGGATTCGATTTCAGGCAGAGTGACAGGCTTCGCGATAGATGCCGCCGCTACGCTACTCGAAACGATCGCAGCTTGACCACCCGCTTGGTTATAGCTACTGAGCATGGCCTCGTAATCTTTAATGAGTGCAAACGTTTCATTGCTTATAACATCGGTGGTAATAGACACCGCTTCGCCAGAGCTGGTTACTTTTACTCTTGGGTCACGGTTATATTTATTAACGGCTCTCTGATCACGGATAACAAATGGGGTTTCTAACAATAAGGTCTCATCACTGACATCAAACGTAACCACCATAGGCGACGAGTTAAACTTCTCTTTACCACCGTTGGTATCAATCATGGCAGTAACACGAACCAACAGTTGATTTTGACCGTTTTCAATCTGTAGGTCACCCTTACCTGAATTGGCTATTTGATTAATTTCTTGATTAACCGCTAATATTTCCACACGAGAATCCGTTTGGATCGTGGTTTTAGCGTAGGAGAAAGCACTACAGAGCGCGAGAGATAATATAGCTAATTTTTTCATAAGATTACCAACTTGCAGAAACAACAAAGGCGGACATTAAGCCCGCCAGAATATACCGTTTAGGAATGGATTAGAATACCCACTCTGTACCGATTCGGATCATTAGATCTTTATCATAAACAGTATCATCTTGCTGAGTTAGACGAACAAATGTGTAAACAGAATTGAACGAGTACCCCGCCTCACCAGAGATAGAGGTAACATCTAGATCTTTATCTTTTTGGTTATCTGTCTTACCTGTTTGATCGGCGTAACCGACACGGAAGTTCATCGCGCCATGGTAGTAGTTTGCTTGAATAGAGTAAGCATCGATTTCACGCTCCGTGTATCCGTAACCGCCACCGCTATTTGTTGAATCATAAGACCCTGTTTTGTACGCGCCAAGAATATTAAAGCTATCCATAGGGCGAAGTTCAAAACCTACAAATGCCGAGTCAGTATCACCGACAGAAGCCGCTTTACCTGGCTTCCAATCTGGAGTTTCGCCCGGTGGTACAGGGTTATTTGTATCCCAGTAGGCATCTTCACCGCCTTCAAAAATCGTACCTTTAGCAGTCTCGTACGCCGCGTGCAGTGTTAACATGTCGACAGGTGTTACAGAAATAGACCCACTGAAGAAGTTTGAATCTTCATGATTTTCGCTACCATTACCGCCAGATAAGCTGAATTTAACCATGTCACCAAACATTGGAGAGTCGTAACGCGCCATTTGGCTCTTACGATCAAAGTGGTAACGTTCACCGCTGCGCCATGAGCGGTCGAATGTACGACCTAAGTTTGATGCAGAATAAGGCCAGTCAACCAGTTCATATAGTGGTGTCAGCATACGACCAAAACGAACTTGCCCCCAGTCATCACCACGCATACCTACAAACGTATCACGATTACCCAGTTTGGCGCCGTCATCTAAAACCCAACCCGACTCTACCTGTGCAAACGCTGTCACACTGTCTGTCATCACTTTAGCAGCGCGAAAACCTACACGAGTTTCATTCTCTAATGCCCAACCATCATCAGGACCAGCAGCATTAGAAGCGCCGTAATCTACAGCAGAGATTGAAACTACACCGTAAACTTCAACGTTTGCATCGTTAGCATCACCAATCATATATGCGTTTGCAGTACCTGCGGCCATCATGACTGCTGCGCCTACTAGAGACTTCTTAAATACATTTTTCATTGTTTTAACCCTTTCCCATTTGTTAGGAATTTATTTATATTTTTATTAGCAACGCAGGGAACTACTGGACTAAATAGCTGACTAACGTTGCACTGCTTTTCATGGACGAGGCAAATATTGCAAACTTTTTTTCCAATAAAAAATAAAGCCAATATTTATTCGACACACTTCAAATAAAAATAAAGATAAAAGAAATAAAACCAATGAAAACAGAGTCTTAAATAAACATAAAATAATGTATTTTAGGCCCACTGCATCCAAACCTTCATCAAGGTCACATAAACACGGTAAGTAACGGTAAAATACAGATCTCAATCACATGCGTTTTTTGTATTTATTTTCCTTTTTATATTAATCAGGCTGAAATCTTGATTAAGATCTCACATTTTTTTCAGCTCATCTGACACTCACCTGACAGTTCAATCGCATTTTAATCATCAATGCCTAAATAGAAGTTCATTGATTCGCACCTTGACCTTACCCATAAGGTAAGGTTTATGCTCTTTACCATGCAAGGAACTTAGGAAGATAACCATGAATCAATATTCCATACCTTTAATTGGGCTCAATTGCATGGGCTGTGCAAAAAAAGTAGACAAAGCGTTAAACGAGCAGTACCCCGTGAATATTGATTTTCTTTCAAAAGACAAAATCGAGCTGCGCAGTGACGCCTCTTTTCATCAACTTGCAGTGATCATCGAAAATTTAGGCTATAACGCTGGGCACTATTTTGAGTTTACGCTTTCAGGCCTGACTTGCTCTCGCTGTGTAGAAAAACTTAGCCAGTTGATCGAACAGGATGACTCTATTGGTCTTTTCTCTGCGACCAAAGCATTACTGACCGTCTATACCATTAACGATCACACTTACGTTCAAGCATTAGTCACTTCACTGGGGTATAACGCTCAGCTTGTTGCAGAGAACTCATCAGCAATTCAATCAGAAGAAGACCAGCAAGCTATCAGCCAGTCGAAAGTCATGACTTCAGATGAAGTTTTACCAGCAGAGCACCACCGTTTGCACCTATCCATTGATGGAATGACATGCGCCAGTTGCGTCTCATCGGTCGAAAAAGCGTTAAATGGGGTTGAAGGTGTTACTGCTGTGCAAATTAACCTAGCAGAACAAAGTGCAATGGTTGAAATCAGACAAGAAAACATCGGCTTAGATATCGAACAAGCCCTTCTTATCGACATTGATAAAGCGGGCTACCAAGCTGAAGTGCTTAACGATCCGATGGTTTCCCAACAAAAGCAAAAAACTCAAAGATTGCTCGAGCTAAATCGCCATAAGCAAAACGCCATCAGCGCATTATTGGTAGGTGGCCCATTAATGCTATGGGGGATGCTTGGTGGAAATATGATGATCCGCACCAATTCCGATCAGGTCGCTTGGGGCGCGGTGGGGATCATATGCTTATTCTTGATGATGACATCAGGTCGGCTTTTCTATGTCAATGCCTTAAAAGCAGTAAAACATCGTCGAGCCACGATGGATACATTGATTGCTCTCGGTACTGGGGCGGCATGGTTCTACTCGATGCTCATGGTCGCTTTTCCGTTTTGGTTCCCAGAAAATGCTCGGCATGTGTATTTTGAAGCAACCGCCATGATCATTGGTCTCATTTCGTTAGGCCACTATATAGAGGCCAAAGCCAAAGCCAAAACAACGCAATCCCTGCAAGCACTGATTAACTTGCAACCACAATCGGCGACATTAATCACATCAGATAGCGATGGCACCGTTACCCAAACCATTGCGGTGGATGAGATAAAAAAAGGGATGCTGCTTAGAATTCGGCCTGGTGAGAAAATCCCAGTGGATGGCATTGTGAAAAGTGGTGAATCCTATATTGATGAAGCAATGCTCACTGGCGAACCCATCCCAACACTCAAGCAACAATCTGACCGTGTATCGGCAGGAACGTTAAATCAGGATGGCAGCTTGACGATCGAAGCCACAGGGGTGGGTGCTGAAACCATGCTTGCACGAATAATACAGCTTGTCCGTTTAGCGCAAAGTAGCAAGCCAGCCATTGCAAAACTTGCGGATCAAATTTCCGCAGTGTTTGTTCCGGTGGTTATGGTTATCGCCATGATTTCGATGGCGGTCTGGTACCTTTATGGCCCTGAACCAAAACTGAGCTATATGTTAATTGCAGCCACCACGGTGCTTATTATCGCTTGTCCCTGCGCACTTGGACTCGCGACTCCCCTGTCAGTTACGGTTGGAATTGGTAAAGCCGCTGAAATGGGCATTTTAATTAAAGATGCCGATGTCCTACAAACTGCGAGCAAGATTACCACCGTGGTATTCGATAAGACGGGAACCCTGACCCAAGGTAGCCCGACGGTTCAAAAAGTCGTTTCGTTTGGCGTCTCTGAGCAAACAGTGTTGCAATATGCCTACAGTGCAGAACAACACTCAGAGCATCCCCTTGCAAAATCCATTTGCCAGTATGCAAAACAGCATCAGATCGCTCCACAAGCCATAGAGGATTTTCAAAACCTTAAAGGCAGAGGAATTAGTGCCAAAGTGAACGGAGAAACACTGCTTATCGCTTCCCCTAGCTACTTCCAATCCCTAAATATTGATATGAAAAACGCACAAGCGGCCCTTCAGCAAAGTGAAGTTCAAGCCTGGACATCCATCGCTATTGCTGTTGATAACACGCTTATTGGCATCATTGCTTTGTCTGATTCGATTAAAGAAGACTCCAAAACAGCGATTGATGCCCTAAGACAACAACACATTAAAACCGTCATGTTAACAGGCGATAACCCATCGGTAGCCAATGCAATCGCACAACAACTGGGGATTGATCGTGTTATTGCCCAAGTGCTTCCTGACGAAAAATCGCACCACATTTTACAATTGCAACAACAAGGCGAAAAAGTAGCGATGGTCGGTGATGGTGTCAATGATGCTCCCGCCCTAGCCCAATCCGATATGGGTATCGCCATGGGGAGTGGCAGTGATGTCGCCATTGAAAGTGCGCAAATGACACTATTGAATTCCTCACCACTGGCGGTGGTTAATGCCATCGCTTTGTCTAGAGCAACGGTCACCAACATTAAACAGAATCTATTCGGCGCATTTGTTTATAACTCGCTGGGTATTCCCATCGCTGCAGGCGTTTTGTTTCCCGCTTTCGGTTTTTTATTAAGCCCAGTGGTTGCAGGAGCCGCAATGGCTCTGTCTTCAATTACTGTGGTCAGTAACGCTAACCGTTTACGTCTATTTAAACCTAAATTCAACTCATAGAGGCTATTATGAAATTCAAAATCCTTACTCTCGCCCTGATCAGTAGTTTCTCTGCCAATGTCCTTGCTGCAGATGTGATTAACCACAAATCGCCGTATTGCGGCTGCTGTGGTGACTGGACAACCCATATGGAAGAGGCTGGGTTCACCGTCAAAGAAGAACTGCACGAGAACATGAACCCAATCAAAAAGAAGTTTGGCATTACCCCAAAACTAGCTTCTTGCCATACGGCTGAAATTGATGGGTATGTCTTTGAAGGTCACATTCCCGCCAAAGACATTCAATCTTTTTTAGAAAACCCGCCTAAAAATGCTAAAGGTCTGGCGGTTCCGGGTATGCCGATGGGATCGCCTGGAATGGAGTATGGAAAGAATCGCGATGCCTATTCCGTCTACGCTTTTAATGATGAAGGCCAAGCGTTTGAGTACCGCCATTACGAAGCGAAATAAAACGTCCTGATCTGCATAAATAAAGTTGCCGTATAAATAGAAAGAGCCTAGCAAATCGCTAGGCTCTTTCATTGGGACTTTAGTTTGGACAAACTAAACCATTACAGCTTAATTAGAAGCCGTAAGAAGCACCGAATACGAATGCTGTATTCTCTTTCTTATCAGAACCATCTAGGTTTTTAGCACCGTGACCTTGGCTACGTAGCTCGAAGTATGGTTGAACGCCAGATCGAGTCCAAGTAGCGCGGAACTCGTGATCCATAGTGTTGTCGCTGTTATCAACCGATACGAATACGTTGTTGTACGCTAATACTACTGGCGCATCTTCTAGTGTGTAACCGATACGGTTATCAAAACGCAATTGATCGTTATCACTGTCTTTAATGTTGTGGTAACGAGTACGGTTGCTAATAGCAATACCGTTGTCGAAGTTGTAACCAATTTTAACTAGAGGACGATTTTGAACTGTTTCGCCATTGTTAAGTAGGTGGTGGTAACCAACAGCAATCCAAAGGTTGTCATTAAATGCGTAGCTTTGCTCAGCACCTAAAGTGATGTAAGGAGTAGCGCCTACACCTTCATTGAATTCGCCTTCGTAGCTACCAAGAGAAATACCGTCAAACTCAGTCAGTAGCGTTAAACCACCAATGCTGTTATCGAAAGTGTGGCCCGCTTCTAAAGTAGAAGTTGCATTAGGGTTTTTGTTCTCGCTGTGGAATTGCACGTTACCAGTAACGTAAGAAGAACCAGCGAATGCGCTTGAAGCGAAAGCAAGAGAAAGAGCGCTTAGAGCGATAATTTTTTTCATAATTAACTGCCTTTAAAAATTTAGTACGACTGTAAACTTGGTATTTCAATCACCATCAGTAGTCGTCAATAAGGGATTGCCTTCCTGGCTTGAGATGAATACTGCACCATTTAATTCACTCCGAAAAATAAATTGGCAGATAGAGTGATCCAGTTAACACTATCGAACTGAGACATATAAAAATAATATATAAATCATTCAGTTATAAAAATAAAATAAAATATAAAAAAACATAATGTGATGTGTATCGTCCGTTTTATTTTTTATAGAAAGCAAATGATGACTTTGATCACGCTCTCTTTATCTAGCTTTAGTAAATCAAAGTTCGGGAACCTACATAACTTGACCTATCTCACATTTCCACTGGGCACTGACTTAATATTTATCAGAACCCCGCATTAAGGGCTAACCCATAAGTCATATCAATCGAAAGGCCGTACTGACTCGCATCAGCCCTAATGAAACGTAAACAGATTCATCACGCTGTTTCAATTGCTTTTGTGTGCGACTATCATTTCTGTTCATTCCAATTCGGAGCTTGATTATGCGTATCCTATTATTCAGCCTTTCATTACTATTATTCAGCTCGGTAACATCCAGTGAGCCGCTTTACTGGTCCGCTAAAAAAGGACCATACGAATTGATGATTCTTGGGTCCATTCATGTCGGTAACGAGAAGATGTATCCACTACCTTCTTCTATTACCGAGTTTTTACGCACGAGTGATGGTTTGATATTGGAAGCCGATACTCGTAAAACAGCCAATATTGTGTATCCCATCGCCACTCATACGGCAGAAACCGTTCTCTCAGAACCTCAAAAAAAGCAATTAAGCCTTATTGCTAAAGAACTTAATCTGGCGTCTGAAACGCTTTTAAGCATGCCTCCCTGGACAGCCGCCCTCGCCATTCAAATGGGTAGCCTAAACCAAATGGGTTTGAAAACAGCGCTCGGTGTTGATCATGTCTTACTTTATGACGCTATCTTTCAAGACATAGACATCATTGGTTTAGAGTCACTGCAGTTTCAAATCGATCTATTAGCGACATTGCCCAATGACGGTAAAGAATTACTCGTTGCCGCCTTGGATGAATATCAATCCGCGCAACAAGACGTAAATTGCTTAATAGAGAGCTGGGCACTGGGTGATGCCAATAACATGGCGCAATTTGCAGAAGCTCGCCAGCTATCCGAAGAATTAGAGCGTCGCATGATGACCGACAGAAATCTTGATTGGGCAGAAAAACTCGATTCTAGAAATATTCCAGGAGAAAAAAACGTCGCTCTAGAAGGCGGTCGATATTTGGTTGTGGTTGGTACGCTTCACTTGCTCGGTAAAAACAACCTAATCGAGTCGCTGAAAGAGAGAGGGTTTGAAGTTAAAAAGCTCTCGAAAACACAAAAAGCGCAATGCAAATTTGTATAGATCGACATAACAAAAAAACCGCAACATGTCTGCTGCGGTTTTTTTAATGTGGTCGGTGAAGAGGCTGTTTCTAAAACCACGGGGAACCCCCGACCCTCTGGTCCTAAACCAAAGACACTAGGCTAGCTTGTTTAGATTTGGGCGTAGCGAACTTGAACGGAAGCCATAACGCAAAAAACCGCAACATGTCTGCTGCGGTTTTTTTAATGTGGTCGGTGAAGAGGCTGTTTCTAAAACCACGGGGAACCCCCGACCCTCTGGTCCTAAACCAAAGACGCTAGGCTAGCTTGTTTAGATTTGGGCGTAGCGAACTTGAACGGAAGCCATAACGCAAAAAACCGCAACATGTCTGCTGCGGTTTTTTTAATGTGGTCGGTGAAGAGGGATTCGAACCCCCGACCCTCTGGTCCCAAACCAGATGCGCTACCAAGCTGCGCTATTCACCGAGATGCTAATCAGCTATTCGCTGTCAACGGATGGGTATATTACTTATTAATTACGTTAACGCAAGTCCTTTGAAGGCTTTTTTACCCAAAACAGCATCGTTCGATTAATTACCATCCAATTGCCCATAATTGTGATGGAAAACACACCATGCCCATCAAACATTCACCAGCCTTATGAGGCTTGATCTGGATCAGTAACGACCATTTAACCAACACGTAACATCAAAGCCATCACTAATCGTCGGAAGAAAATTATGGAATTATGGCTTCAACTCCTATTTGGCAACGCAGTGGGTCTCTCTTCAATGATCGTCATTTTTACCACTCTTAGTCTCATGCTCTTTTTTAGTGGTTTTTTCATCTACAAAATCTTTAAAGATGACCCTTCAAACTAACGCTTAAAACGCCCGACTTAAATAGGCACTTAACTGAGTGCCTAACGATGTCATACCGTAATAGCAGAGTAGCCCGAGTGCTTGCTCTGCTTTCTGGTTTCTGTTGTTGAAATTTTCTAGACTCCTCGCGTTATCCCAATTAATCTCCTTATAAAAGACAATTAATTGGGGGTCACTGATGTCTCATGATGACGATTTTTCTCTTTTTCAAGAGATGATGGGGGATGTAAAACCCCTCACGCACGACACTGCTGAATTAAAGCACAAGCACAGCGTTTCTATTGCCCAGCAAGCTAAGCAACAAGCGGCTATTTGGTTAACGGAAGACGACCCAGAATACCTCTCTATTGATTACGCCCCTCTGTTAAAGCCCGAAGATTTAATTCAATTTAAACGAGACGGTGTTCAGCACGGTGTGTACAAAAAACTCCGCCTTGGGAAATACCCTATTCAAGCAAAATTAGACCTGCATAAAAAGACACTCAAAGAAGCGCGTGAAGAAGTCGTAAAATTTCTAAAGCAGTGTTTGCTATGGGATATACGGACCGTACTTATTGTGCATGGCAAGGGCGCCCACTCTAATCCCCCAGCGTTGATGAAAAGTCACCTAGCCAGTTGGGTGACTCAAATTCGGGATGTCCAATGCGCCCATAGCGCCCTTCAGTTTCATGGAGGAACTGGCGCGATTTACCTCATGCTACGAAAAAGTGATGATAAAAAAGCCGAGAATAGAGAGCGTCACCAAAAACGAATGGGATAACCTTGAGTGAAATGCTACACTCCGCCCAATTAATAAGCGACATACTGCTTTGCTGAACATTAATCCGTTGTGAAACGTAACGAGGTCACTATGCCACAGAAAAAACAGACGACATCTCAGAACCACTCCACCACCATGTCACAAGATAATACTCAGTCTCAAGAAGGCGCTAAACGTCTCAATAAGTTCATCAGTGAAACCGGATTTTGTTCACGCCGAGAAGCCGATAGACTTATCGAACAGGGACGTGTAACCATTAATGGTAAGATTCCTGAAATGGGCACTAAAGTGGTTTCAGGTGATGAGGTCTGCATTGATGATAATCCGGTTCGGTCTAAAGAAAAACCTATCTATATCGCTCTTAATAAGCCAACAGGGATAACCTGTACAACGGAACGAGATATTCCTGGCAATATCGTTGATTTTATTGGTCACCACAAACGTATCTTCCCTATTGGCCGCCTTGATAAACCGTCCGATGGTTTGATTTTTCTGACCAATGATGGCGATATCGTCAATAAAATATTGCGAGCAGGAAATAACCACGAAAAAGAGTATGTGGTTCGTGTCGACAAACCGATCACCGATGACTTTTTAAAACACATGGCTGCGGGGGTTCATATTCTCGATACCGTGACGCTACCGTGCAAAGTAACCAAAGAAACCAAGTTCTCTTTTCGCATCGTACTGACTCAAGGCCTAAACCGCCAAATTCGTCGCATGTGTGAAGCGTTAGGCTATGAAGTGTTTAAACTTCGCCGAGTTCGCATCATGAATATCTCTATTGATGGTATTCCAAATGGAGAATGGCGCTACCTAAGCGAAGAAGAAGTGAATGAGATTCTCGCGATGTGTGAAGACTCAAGCGGAACCGAAGACGCCTCAAAAAATGATGCGAAAGGTGTACGAATTCGTCGAGCTACGGATGCGAAGCTGTTTGATAGCCGTGAAGAAAATCAATCGAGCACCGCAAGACGAAACCAGAAAAACCGTACCTTTAGAGGACAAAATGCGGATGAGTTTCGTCACGCACCAAACTCAAACAAGGGCAAAAAGAACTTTCATGGCAAAGCACCGGTTCGTCCTGACCGCACTGGGGGGAATGCCTCGAATAAGCACAGCGACGCTCACAGTTCTTCTTCAAGAACACGAAAGCCAGGCACATTAAGCTTAAAAAAATAGTGCATCAAAAATAAAAAGGGAGCGATCATCACTCCCTTTTCGCATTATGTTCTATTTAACAATTACTTCGTACCAAAAATCTTATCGCCAGCATCACCTAAGCCAGGGACAATATAACCTTTGTCGTTCAACTTTTGATCAATGGCAGCCGTGTACAGCTCAACGTCCGGGTGCGCTTTCTCTAATGCTTCAATACCTTCCGGCGCAGCAACCAGTACCAACACCTTAAACTGAGTACAACCCTGCTCTTTTAGAAGATCAATGGTCGCGATCATTGACCCGCCAGTCGCTAGCATTGGATCAACAACAAGCGCGATACGCTCATCGATGTTAGAAGCCAGTTTATTGAAATAAGGGACCGGTTCTAGTGTCTCTTCATCTCGGTAAATACCCACAACGCTAATGCGTGCACTTGGCATATGCTCAAGAACACCATCCATCATACCCAGACCTGCACGCAAAATAGGCACTACCGTTACCTTTTTGCCTTTCAGTTGATCAACCTCTACAGGGCCATTCCAGCCTTCAATAGTCACTGTTTCTGTTTCAAAATCAGCTGTTGCTTCATAAGTAAGTAGACTTCCGACTTCGGTTGCTAACTCACGAAAACGTTTCGTGCTGATATCACCTTCTCTCATTAGACCAATTTTGTGTTTTACAAGAGGGTGCTTAACTTCAACCACTTTCATTTTCATCTCCGGCATTTTTAGTATTTTTGAACAAACCCTCAGATTATACACGATAACAAACTCTATTTCAGGATGGATAGATCAATAAAAAAACTCGCGCAAACGTTTGCTCTTTATGTTTAAGCACTGGTAGAATAGCGCCGTTTTCATATCCAACTTAAATCCGAGGACTTCCCTGTGAGCGCAAATAACTCTTCTCTAAGCTACAAAGACGCTGGTGTTGATATTGATGCAGGCAATGCGCTTGTTGACCGAATTAAAGGTGCGGTAAAACGTACTCGTCGCCCTGAAGTGATGGGTGGCATTGGTGGGTTTGGCGCACTGTGTGAATTGCCAACTAACTACAAGCAACCTGTTTTAGTATCTGGCACTGATGGCGTAGGCACTAAACTCCGCCTTGCTTTGGATATGAACAAGCACGACACAATTGGTATCGATTTAGTCGCTATGTGTGTAAACGACCTGATTGTTCAAGGTGGCGAGCCACTATTCTTCCTAGACTACTACGCAACCGGCAAGCTTGATGTCGATACCGCTGCAGACGTTGTCACCGGTATTGCGGAAGGTTGTATTCAAGCTGGCTGTTCACTTATTGGTGGTGAAACCGCTGAAATGCCAGGTATGTACGAAGGCGAAGACTACGATGTTGCTGGTTTCTGTGTAGGTGTTGTTGAAAAAGAAGACATTATTGATGGCACCAAAGTCGCGGCTGGTGATGCGCTTATCGCGGTTGGTTCAAGTGGACCACACTCTAATGGCTACTCTCTTATTCGTAAGATTCTTGAAGTGTCTGGCGCTGATAAGACGGAAGAACTAGACGGACGCACTATCGGTGAGCACCTTCTAGAGCCGACTAAAATTTACATTAAATCAGCACTTAAGATGATTGCAGAGCACGATATCCACGCGATCTCTCATATCACTGGTGGTGGTTTCTGGGAAAATATCCCACGCGTACTTCCTGAAGGTACCAAAGCGGTTGTTGATGGTTCAAGCTGGGAATGGCCTGCAATCTTCAATTGGCTGCAAGAAAAAGGCAACGTGACCACTCACGAAATGTACCGCACCTTTAACTGTGGTGTTGGACTCGTTGTTGCCCTACCTAAAGACCAAGCAGACGCAGCGGTGAAACTGCTTCAGCAAGAAGGTGAAAACGCTTGGGTTATCGGTGAAATCGCTCAAGCAAAAGCGGGCGAAGAACAGGTTGAGATCAACTAAATATGAAGAGCATAGTTGTTTTAGTTTCAGGGAATGGTTCTAACTTACAAGCGATTATCGATGCTTGTGAAACCAGTATTGATAGCGGTAAAGTGACGGCTGTTTTTTCGAACAAGGCAACGGCTTTTGCTCTTGAGCGAGCAAAAAAAGCGGGCGCAGATGGTATCTTTATCGATCCAGAAGCCTTTGATACTCGTGATGCATTTGACAGGGAATTAATGCGTCAGATGGATGGGTATCAGCCTGATTTAATCATTTTGGCGGGTTACATGCGTATTTTAAGTGGCGAGTTCGTTCGTCACTTCTTAGGCCGAATGATCAATATTCACCCTTCACTACTGCCGAAATATCCAGGTTTAAACACCTATCAACGAGCCATCCACGCCGGTGATGAAGAGCACGGTACAAGCGTGCATTTTGTTACCGAGCAACTCGATGGTGGCCCCGTTATCCTACAAGCAAAAGTGCCTATTTTTGATGAGGATACTGTTGAAGTGCTGACCGAACGTGTTCAAACACAAGAGCATAAAATCTACCCATTAGTGGCTCAATGGTTTGTTGATGGGCGCTTAAAAATGGAAGACGGTAAAGCATTCTTAGACGGTGAAAAACTGGGCATCCATGGATACGCTCAAGAGTAGTTCTATTGATAGAGCAAACAGATAAACAAAAGGGTTGATGTGGAAGCATCAACCCTTTTTGTATCGCCCTTCTTGCATAGCGTCATTGTCGATTTAAGCTAATGGCTGAGAAGGCGCTTGGCAACGTGGTTTGGCTTCTGCAAACGCAACATCTTCTAACTTGTGCGCATTGCCATCAATCAACTCTCCAAAGTGAAAAATACCAAATTCGCTCGGCTTCATGCGATGCCAAATTTCGTTGTCTGTCAAAGGCTGAGTGGCAACAACGGTGACAACATCATTAGGCGTGGTTTCTTCTAAAAAGTTAATGGTGACTTCTTCATCAATCAAGCTCGCCTTACCGAAAGGGGCTCGCCTTGTTATCCAATAAAGGTGATTAGTACAATACGTCATTACGTATTCGCCATCGGATAAAAGCATATTGAATACACCTTTCTCCTTCAATTGATCACAACACTGAGCAATGAATCGAAATGCCCCGACCATGTCTTGAGGCGGCTCTGGGTAACGTTCTTCTAACTGCTTCAATAACCAACAAAAAGACAATTCACTGTCGGTTTCTCCAACGGGCCTAAACCGACCGGTATTTAAGTCATCGTAATCGGACAACTGTCCGTTATGAGCAAAAGTCCAGTAGCGTCCCCATAATTCACGAGTGAACGGGTGAGTATTCTCCAAATTAACAGAGCCTCGATTGGCTTGTCTGATATGGCTCACGACAGCACGGCTTTTTATTGGGTAATGCTGCACTAATTCCGCTATTTTAGAATCACAGCTCGGCTTCGGGTCTTTAAACGTTCGAAACCCTTTTCCTTCATAAAACGTAATTCCCCAACCATCTCGGTGTGGCCCTGTATTGCCACCACGCTGAATTAGCCCGGTAAAACTAAAACAGATATCGGTTGGTACATTAGCGCTCATTCCGAGCAATTCACACATGGCTTCATCTAATCCTTTAAGCAAATACGAACGTTGTTACGCCATCTCTTTTTCAATAAGCTGAATAACAATATGAATAATTTTGATATGGATCTCTTGGATACGGTCGGCATAACCAAAGTGAGGAACGCGAATTTCAACATCCGCTAGCCCGGCCATTTTTCCGCCATCTTTTCCGGTTAATGCGATTGTTTTCATGCCTTTTGCTTTTGCAGCATCTATCGCTTTCAAGATATTCCCTGAATTGCCTGACGTAGATAACCCAAACAGCACATCACCTTTTGAGCCAACGGCTTCGACATAACGAGAGAACACAGAATCATAGCCAAAATCGTTACTTACGCATGAAATATGGCTCGGATCTGAGATAGCGATGCCTGGGTACCCCGGTCGGTTTTCTCGATAACGCCCTGTCAGCTCTTCTGCAAAATGCATAGCATCACAGTGAGAACCGCCATTGCCACAAGAGAGTACTTTACCACCTTGCTTAAACGAATCGGCAATCAACTTAGCGGCGGCTTCAATTTGTGCCAAATTTTGTTCATCACTTAAAAACGCATTCAATACTTCGGCAGCTTCTGTCAGTTCGCTTTTAATTAATTCCTGATACATATCTGTGATCTCTTGTTGAATTGGATTAAGCGTAATCTTTGTTACCACTTTACCCCTGAGTTTACTAAAACAAATTCCAGTGTCGATAGTTAGCCAGTAAGAAATCGAATTTAGGCACGCATTAATGAATATAAATCACCACTCACCGCTCACTATTAGAACTTTCACTCTACTTGGATCACTTTTTAACCACATTGGTATTTTACATTTTATTAATATATTGTTTACACTCTACTGGTTAGACCTCTTATTAGATTACAGTGCAATAAACGGCTAGAAAAGGAAAACGCCATGGAAACCTTGCTCTCTATACTTAGCTTCACCGCTATTTTTACCCTTTGTTTGTACCATCGAAGCTCGCTGGTCATGTCATTAGTGGCGCTCACAGCCACCATGTTTGCCCTATCAATATGGGGGAATGCAGGATTTTTGAGTTGGGCACTCTATTTTGCGGCGGTTGTGCTGTTTACCGTGCCGTCCGTACGACAAGGTGTTTTCAGCCAAAAAGCGCTCACGCTGTTTAAAAAAGTCTTGCCCGCGATGTCGCAAACAGAAAAAGAAGCCCTCGACGCAGGTACCGTTTGGTGGGAAGCCGAACTGTTTAAAGGCAAACCGGATTGGAAAAACCTGCACAGCATCGCAGCGCCTAAGTTATCCAAAGAAGAAAAGGCTTTCCTTAACGGCCCGGTGAATGAAGTGTGCGCCATGGTTAATGACCACCAAGTCACTCATGAACTTGCCGATCTGCCTCCAGAGGTATGGCAATATCTAAAGGACCATAAGTTCTTTGCCATGATCATTAAGAAAAAATATGGCGGGCTTGAGTTTTCTGCCTATGCGCAATCTTTGGTCCTTCAAAAACTCACTGGTGTGTCGAGCGTTCTATCATCAACCGTCGGCGTTCCAAATTCACTCGGCCCTGGGGAACTCCTCCAACATTACGGTACGGAAGAGCAAAAAAATCACTACCTACCTCGTCTAGCGAATGGCATCGAAATACCTTGTTTTGCTTTAACCAGCCCAGAAGCAGGCTCAGATGCCGGTTCAATTCCAGATTTTGGGGTTGTTTGTAAAGGTAAGTGGCAAGGCAAACAGGTGTTGGGCATGCGCCTAACCTGGAACAAGCGCTACATTACACTTGCACCGGTAGCAACGGTCCTCGGTTTAGCGTTTAAACTGCGAGATCCCGATGGATTACTGGGTGACAAGCCAGATCTAGGTATCACCTGTGCGTTGATCCCTACCGATCTTAAAGGCATTGAGATCGGCAACCGTCACTTTCCTCTTAATGTTCCGTTTCAAAATGGCCCAACCCAGGGTAAAGACATCTTTGTTCCGATTGACTTCATCATCGGCGGCGAAAAAATGGCAGGGCAAGGCTGGAGAATGCTCGTTGAGTGCTTATCCGTAGGGCGTGGTATCACACTGCCTTCAAATTCAACTGGAGGTCTTAAATCAGCCGCGTTAGCAACCGGAGCCTATGCTCGTATTCGCCGCCAGTTCAAGCAACCCATTGGTCACATGGAAGGGGTAGAAGAACCCCTAGCACGCCTTGCTGGTAACGCTTATGTCATGGATGCTGCGAGTAGCCTAACAGTGGCTGGTATCGATTTAGGCCAAAAGCCGTCTGTTATTTCTGCAATCGTTAAGTATCACTGTACTCACCGTGGACAACGCAGCATCATTGATGCAATGGACATTGTTGGCGGAAAAGGCATTTGTTTGGGGCCTTCGAACTTTTTAGCACGCGGTTACCAAGGGTCACCAATCGCTATCACCGTTGAAGGTGCCAATATTCTCACTCGATCATTAATCATCTATGGTCAAGGGGCGATTCGTTGTCATCCATATGTTCTGGATGAAATGAACGCGGCCCATTCAGAAGGCGAACGTGCGCTGGAAGATTTCGATAAAGCGCTAGCCGGCCATGTTACGTTTACCATGAGTAATCTGGTTCGCAGCCTTTGGTTTGGTTTCACTGATGGTTTTGGCTCTGAGGCTCCGACCAAAGATTTCACCAAGCGTTACTATCAGCAGTTGAATCGTTACAGCGCCAACATGGCATTACTATCGGATATTTCAATGGTTGTGCTGGGCGGTTCGTTAAAGCGCAAAGAGCGAATGTCGGCTCGACTGGGTGATATTCTAAGCCAACTTTACCTAAGCTCAGCGACGCTGAAACGCTTTGATGAAGATGGACGCCCTCAAGAAGATAAAGCCATGGTTGACTGGGGCCTACAAGATAGTTTGCAACAAACGGAAGTGGCCATTGATGAATTTTTAGCGAACTTCCCGAACCGAGTTATCGCTTCAGCACTTCGTATCCTTATTCTTCCTTTTGGTCGAGTACGCCGAGCACCAAGCGATAAGCTGGACAGTAAAGTGGCAAAAATCATTCAAACTCCAAGTGAGACTCGTTCTCGAATTGGTCGAAACCAGTACCTTGAAGATACGCCGTTTAATCCAGTTGGCCGTATAGAGAAAGCACTGGAGATCATTCTTCAAGCTGAGCCAATCTTCGATAAAGTGTGCAAGGGGCTAGAGCAGCGTAGAGCGTTCTTAGCACTCGATAAGGTCGCTGAAATTGGATTAGAAAACAACCTTATCGATGACGCAGAAGCGGCGATACTGAGAAAAGCAGAAGTGGAGCGTCTGTACGTGATCAATGTTGACGACTTTAGCCCTGAGGACCTTGCTGCAAAGCCTCAATATCCTGAGGTCGGTAACGTAGCCTAAAAATCGTTCTCTCAACTAGCAAGTACAAAAAGGCCGATTAACCACTGAGTTAATCGGCCTTTTCTCTACCCATTTTCAACTGTTATTGCTTATCTGTTTATCTGTTTATCTGTTTATCTGTTTATCTGTTTATCTGTTTAATTTTGCTTTGAGACTGGCTATTTTTTTAAATCACAACGTTACTTAACGCTTTATTTCTTGGGCATATCCAACTGCATTTCTGGTAACGCCTTTTTAGCCGCATTGAGTTTTCGTCGTATGAACCACACCGCCAGACCCACTAAAATGGCCACAATATTGCCGACACCAATGATAATCATGCTGCGTGTCCGAGCCGCTTCCTTCTCTTCTTTGATTCGCAGTTCTTCAAGAAGTTGCTGCTGTTTTCTCTGTTGCTCTTCTTGAATCAACCGTGTTTTCTCAAAATCGATTTCCTCTAGAATATTATAACTTTGATCGGTCACCATAAACGTCAGCGGTCTACCTGTGGCCATATCCGTTGCAAACACCTTTCCTTGCCATTGATAGTTACCCACTTTTTCACTATTGGGAACCCAAAGTTCCAGTTTTTCTGATTCTTCAATGGCACTGCCAGACACGGAGGTGAGTTCACCGTCACTATTGGTGTGATCAATTTGTGCTGCCAAAGACCCAGGTTTGACCATCCCCTGCTCTCCGGAAAGAATAATTTGGTGAGCCGTTTCAGTATCTCGAGATTGAATAAAGGTATGCTGAATCGGTGTAGGATAAACCAACACCTCTTGCTCTTGAGCCCTTAAAAAGATGCCATTTCCTGATGTAATTCTTACCCGATACTTACCTGGCTGCGAGGATATTGGTAAAGCCACGGTAAATATTCCGTCGCCAGGGAATTCATCAAGTCCTGTGCCATCATCAGAAAAGACACCCAAAACCTCAGGAACTGGCCTGGCTTCGCTGATCAAGTCCTGCTCATTTTCCACAAACTTCGTAAAAGTCACTTTAAGGCTGATTCGATCAAGAAAATCTCTCAGAATCAAAGGTTCACCATCTGAGGTCAGTTTCGCGGTGAATTTGATCTCTTCACCTTGGTATAAACGGGTTGGGAATGTATCGCTTTCTAACGCTAAATGAGAGATGAGTAAGATTCTATTTTTGGGCGTGACTTTGCCCACCGCTTGCCAAGGACCCGGCATGGGATCATCAATAGAAATAATGTCCAGCGATGATTCTTGATACCATTGAACGTTGTCAGGGCTTCGCCATGCATAGTATTTTTTGCCATCAGGCCTAACTAACACAACGGGTTTAGAAGATTGTTCACGATAAATGACAAAGGTGATTTGCTTTATCGTAGGATCCACTCGAAAACGATTATCGAGCAGCGACATAGAAGATTCTTCACTGGCGACACTCGCACTAAAGCACAGCATCAAGCTCATGAACGTGATTAAAATCCTCAATGGTATTTCTCCTGTTTTTGGCAAGGGCTTATGACTTTAGCCAGAGGCAGCTGCCATTTTCTTGTACGATATCAAGCCTTTCTTGATGTGCTTTTACTTCATCGGCCGTTGCCAGTAAAACCTTTAGCGCTTTTCGGTCTGCGTTGAGACGTTTTATCGTTACACCACTAATTCCCCCCGCTTCAGAGCTGAATTGAAGCGACGTTTGCCCCCCCGTCATCGCCAAGTAGACGTCAGCTAGGATTTCCGCATCGAGCAAAGCGCCGTGAAGAATACGCGCTGAGGTGTCAATCGTGTAGTGTTTCGCCAATGAATCCAGGTTCTTCCTAGCCGGCATGTTTGGCATGCGTTTCGCCATGGCTAGGGTATCGGTCACGTCACAATAATCCGTGGTTTGACCCGCAGAGCTATCAAACATTCTGAATTCATGATCCATAAAGCCCACATCAAAGGGGGCATTGTGGGCAACTAATTCGGCGCCTTTAATAAACTCAATAAATTCGTGATGCACTTCACTATAAGACGGTTTGTCTGATAAAAATTCATCAGTAATACCGTGAACTTCTATCGCATCAGGCTGAATCTCACGGTCTGGTTTGATATAGACATGAAAATGCCGACCAGTGAGCTTTCGACCGATGATCTCGACAGCACCAATTTCTATAATACGATGCCCTTGATAGGTAGGCCCACCTTCTCTATTCATACCGGTGGTTTCGGTATCGAGAACGATGATTCGTTTTTGCTCTACATTTTGCTCTAAATTGCTACTGGTATTCATATTTAATTATGTGTCAGACTATGCGAATAATGTGCTTAACCCAATAGTATCAAATCATGACGAAACAAGTGGAAATTTTCACAGATGGTTCTTGTTTAGGTAATCCAGGCCCTGGTGGTTATGGTGTCGTATTACGTTATAAAGAAACTGAAAAAACACTCGCCAAAGGCTATAACCTGACCACCAACAATCGCATGGAGATGCTTGCCGCCGTTGTTGCTTTACAAACACTGAAGGAACCCTGTGAGGTTGTCCTCACCACCGATAGTCAGTATGTTCGCCAAGGCATTACTCAATGGATTCACAACTGGAAAAAACGTGGCTGGAAGACGTCAGCGAAGAAACCTGTAAAAAATGCCGATTTATGGCAGGCGCTAGACAAAGAAACCGCGCGTCACACGGTCGATTGGCGTTGGGTTAAGGGACACGCGGGGCACAGAGAAAACGAGATGTGCGATGAACTGGCACGTACCGCGGCAGAAAACCCGACAGAAGAAGACACAGGTTACGAAGCGGGTTAACATTTTAGCTCGCTTAGAACCTAGAGTAGAGAACCAAAAAACGAGAAGCAGCGATTCTCTGTTTTCTTATCTCCAAATTTAAATCACCTCTTGTCTGCCCAGTTCTTCTGTACGATGCGATTCACTCGATAGTTAATACTGACTGGCGATAATCTTCGCTTTAATCGCCAGTGAGGTTTGATCGGTTTTAAAGGATAAGTCCGCTTGCGCGCCACCACGAAATAGAGGCTTCCTAGTGGGCTGGCCCAATCACCTAAACTGTTCTCACACCAGGTCCACATCGGTTGATACTTTTGCATCGGGAACAACGCAAATGTATCACTTTCAATCACCTGATAGTTCAATAGCCCTAACCAATCTTTAATTCGATTCGGTGTGAACATTCGCCCACTCCAAGGCAAATTATTTTTACGCCACGGGAGGAATCGAGCACAACCGGTGATGCTGATCGGGTTGAACCCTGTGAGAATGAGGTAACCATCATCAATCATCACTCTATCGACTTCTCTTAACATTCTGTGAGGGTCGTTACAGTAATCCAGCTGATGCGCCATAATCACCGTATCAAAGCTTTTCTCCAAAAAAGGCAAATCATAACCGTCAGCGATCACATTGTGCAGTGGGTTATGAACATCTAAATTGACTTGGTGTTGGATATTGCAGTGTTGAGTTGCCAACTCACAGCTTAAACCGCCCAACTTCAACATATGATACCCAAATAACTTTGGACACCACTCATCAAGGCGTGTTTGAATAGCGTTGTTCACCCACTCGCCATTTTTAAGCTGAGACCATGAGTGTGGCTTTTCAAGCTTCTTTTCATTGCGTGCTGGATTCATTAATAACCTGCTTCAACCTAGGTGACGGGAGACTCAACCATGATACGTATCAAAAGCATACCTGCATTTAATGATAATTACATCTGGGTGATAGAAAATAGAGAAGGCCGTTGCGTTGTGGTCGATCCTGGTGATGCAAACCCCGTCCTGTCTTACTTAGAAGCGCACCAACTGACGTTAGACGCCATCCTAATTACCCATCATCATCATGACCATATAGGCGGTGTTCCTGAGCTCGTTCGTCAGTATCCGGGCATTGATGTTGTCGGCCCGGAAAAAGAGCCGATTCCCACACTCACACACGCCGTAAATGGTGGGGATAAAATCGAGTTATTCGGAGAGTCTTTCGATGTGCTCGACTTAGCGGGTCATACACTCGGGCATATTGGCTATGTCGGTGCAGGGCATCTATTTTGTGGAGATACGCTTTTCTCGGCGGGTTGTGGTCGAGTTTTTGAAGGGACTTACGCGCAGATGCATACGGCTTTGGAGCAACTAGCCGCACTGCCTGAAGAGACAAAAATCTACTGCGCCCACGAATACACGGCAAGTAATGTTTCTTTTGCACTGGCGGTTGAGCCAGAGAATGAGCGACTTCACCAGTACCGAGATGATGTCAATCGACTTCGTCCACAGAAGCACTCGACTCTTCCGAGCTCTATCAAACTTGAAAAGCTGATCAACCCATTTCTTCGTTGCAAAGAGGAATCGGTCATCAAATCGGTGACAAATCGAACAGAAAACATTGACCCACTTTCCGTTTTTTCCGCGTTACGTGAGTGGAAGAACGAATTTTAGCATTTTCTAGCTTGTCACTTGTGGGGCCGGACCAGTATTATCAGCAGCTGTTTTAAAAAAGGGCTGTTACATGCGAGTACAATACAGCTGGGTTTTGGCACTGTTACTGACAGGCTGCCAACTTACTCAGCCACCGGAATCATCGTCTACTACTGGGGAGTCTGAAACCTCACAACCAACACAAGATGTCGCTCACCTGCCAACATCCACTGGTGATAATCAAGATGAGTTAAAAGCAACAGCACCTAAATTAGAACCTATTGCTGAAGTGACGCCACAAACTCAACAAGATGTCTGGCACCGTATTGGAATGCAGTTGCAAATGGAGATCCCAGAGCACAAGAGCATTGACTATTACCGCACATGGTATCTCAAGCACCCTGGGCATTTAAGAACGGTCTCCAAACGTGCTGAACCTTTTTTATATCTGATTGTTGATGAAATTGAGCAAAGAGGTCTTCCACTTGAGCTGGCTTTACTTCCTATTGTAGAAAGTTCTTTTGACGCTTTCGCTTATTCACATGGCAGTGCTGCTGGGCTTTGGCAGTTTGTTCCGGCCACTGGGGAGTATTTCGGTCTAGAACAGAATTTTTGGTACGATGGCCGTCGTGATGTGGTTGCCGCAACCGATGCAGCGCTAACCTACTTAACACGATTAAACACTCGTTTTGATGGCGACTGGAATCACGCAATCGCAGCTTACAATAGTGGTGGCGGACGACTCAACAGTGCTATCCGTAAGAATCGAAATTTGGGCAAATCTACTGATTTCTTCGCATTGGATCTGCCAAAAGAAACCAGCGGTTATGTGCCTAAGCTTCTCGCCCTTGCTGATATCATAGCCAATCAAGAAAAGTACGGTATCGAAATACCCGCAATTCCGAACACCCCGGTGGTTGAACTCGTCAATCCTAACGATCAGCTCGATCTCGCGATTGCGGCCAATTATGCCAACATTTCCGTGAAAGAACTTCAAAGCTTAAACCCAGCGTACAACCAATGGGCAACCGCACCGGATAAACATCAACAATTGTTGTTACCGGTTAGATCCGTGGCACAATTCAAGCAAAAAGTAGACGAAAACAGAGGTAAAGGTATGCGTTTGGTCCGCTACCAAGTACAATCTGGCGACACCCTCAGCGTTCTAGCGAGCAAATACAACACCACGACTCGTGTCATACAAACCGCGAACAACCTACCCGGTCACAATATTCGAGTTGGGCAACACTTAATGATTCCAACATCGACACAAGACGAAAAAGCCTACGCTCTGAGCGCGACAAACCGATTAGCAAAAACCCAATCACGCTCCAGAGGCCAGTATAAATTGACGCATAAGGTGCAAAGTGGCGATAGCTTGTGGACGATAGCAAGAGCAAATAAAGTCTCTCATCAATCATTAGCAAAATGGAACGGTATGGGCCCACGTGACACACTTCGTATCGGTCAAGAATTGGTTATCTGGAAAAAGGGGTCGGACGGTTCGGTGATTCGGACGGTTTTCTACCAAGTACGCTCAGGGGATACCATCAGTGGTATCGCCAATAAATTCAAAGTAAAGAGTAATGATATTGTGAAATGGAATGAATTGAATAAAGGTAAATACCTGCAACCTGGACAAAAACTAAAATTGTACGTTGATGTAACCAAGGTGAGTGTATGATGTCGTCTAGTAACCCACTCATGATGTTAGTGGATATTTTCCGATCGCCTTCTTCTGCTTTTGTCACACTGCACAAGCATGCGGTATGGGGTTGGCAGCCTTATCTATTTCTCGTATTGAGCCCTTTTCTATTTTGGGGCGCTTACTTTGACCTCGTTAATTTTGACTGGTTATACGCAGAGCTATCGACCCAACTAGCACAGACAAACCCTGCGCAACTTGAGCTTCTGGACGCCAATACCTTAATGGCAGGTGAAATCATTTCGGATGTTCTTGGCCGGACAATGTCCATAGTCATGCTCGCGCTTTGGTTTAACCTAGCAACAAAAGCCAGCCAGCAACCTCAAAGTTTTTGGCGCTGGTTTGCCGCCAGCTCAGTGATTATGTTCCCTGCTATTATTGGTGACTTCGCCAGCTATGTGAGTGTGCTGTTAAAACATGGGCAGGTGATGACATACGCTGCCGATCTCAACAGTCTCAATGGTCTTATCAAGCTACCGCTCACCAATGACTGGTCTCAGTTTGCCAGTTCGGTTCCTTTGCTATTACCCTGGTATATCGTTCTTGGTTATGCGGCCGTGCTGACTTGGACAGAATTTGAACGTGGGCAGGCTATCGTTATTTCTGCCCTTCCATGGGTTGGATACTTCTTAGTTTGGGCTATTTATATCATCGTCAGCTAAAGCGAGAGCCGTTAACGAGCGTACTATAGAGAAAAACTCACTAATAATGGGTTATGGTCAGAAGCATCACTGTGTGGTGCTTCTGCTTTTTTTAGGGTCAAACCTCGATAGAAAATATGATCGAGTGCTAGACCATTCACAAACTGCTTACGGTTATCTGGCCTAAAAGACGCCGCTACCAAGCCCAATGGTTGCAAGTATTCAGCCAGTTCATCCATTCGCTCATGGCTCCAACTGTTAAAGTCTCCGGCAAAAATAATCGGCCCTTCATGTTGTAACAAAGCTTTCGCTAGGACATCCAATTGCTGCTGATATTCAACGACCCCATAGGTAAAATTAACCGCATGAATATTCACGACCGCTAACTGCTGACCATCAGACAATGAATATAAAGAAAACAACGCCGATTTAGGCAACCTAAGCCAGGGTTCAACAACTAAGTAAGCACAGGCTAAAGAGGGCGACTCGGTAGCAATAGTTAGAACACCCGATGAAACATCAAGCGCCTTAAACGCTTCCACTTGATTTCCTTGCCACCCTTTTTCGATTAACCACCCTTTAAAAGAATCGGTCATGCTGGCTTCTTGCAATAAAATCAATTGACGGGATTGGGACAGTGACGTCAGTACTTCATGCCAGTTGGGGCGATTTTGCTTGTATATATTCCAGACCAGAACATCTAATTGTCCCTCATTATCAATTGATAGAGTGTTGAGTTCTTGATGGCACTGAAGCTTAGGCGGTGCATTGGTATTAAGTACCGTGACACTGGCCTCTGTTGATACACTGAAGATGAAATAGACAGAAGAAAAACCCAATACACTCAATACTAAAGCTAGGAAAAAGAGGTGAGTTCTGTTCATATCGATCCATCAAGCATATTGATTGCCTTAGTTAGGTGCTAGGAGGTAGGTGCTAGGAGTTAGGCAATAAGAATTAGGAGAGTAAAAAGGGAAAAGGAGCCCAAAGGCTCCTTAGATTGCCTCTTCGTCTTCTTCGCCCGTACGAATACGTACGACACGTTCAACATCGGTAATAAAGATCTTACCATCGCCTATCTTGCCTGTTTGCGCTGTTTCAATAATAGAATCAACACATTGCTCTGCAACGTCATCCGTCACGACAATCTCAAGTTTGACCTTAGGTAGGAAATCCACCATGTATTCTGCACCGCGGTACAGTTCAGTGTGACCTTTCTGACGTCCGAAGCCTTTCACTTCAGAAACCGTCATGCCTGTAATTCCCACTTCCGCTAATGCTTCTCGTACATCGTCTAATTTAAACGGCTTAATAATGGCTTCAATCTTTTTCATTTTCATCCCTTAAAAGTCAATAATCTGCCTATTATTGACTAGCTAAAATCAACAATCAACTGACGGTCAATAATCAACTGACTGAATAGTCACAAATAAAAAGCCCAAGCGAATAGCTTGGGCTCAAATGTTCTGCCGTATTACTTTAAGCTTGAATAATACGCAGCGAGATTGGCGATATCTTCATCGCTCAATAGACTGGCCTGCGCTTGCATCACGGTTGCTAAACCACCATTACGCTGCTTATCTTTATACGCTTTCATCGAGCTCACTAAGTACTGCTCATTTTGGCCTTTTAGGTGTGGGTAACCAGGAATCATTGCCATACCATCTGCACCATGACAAGCGGCACAAATAGCAGCTTTAGCTTTTCCGGCGGCTACGTCACCAGCCAGTGCATGACCACTTAACAAGCCCATACCTAGAATCAATCCAATTGCTACATTTCTCATTGCTTTTCCCTTTTCTTATTTTAATACTTCTTTCTTTATAGTTATTTTTGCACAAATTCCAACTTTTTGTCCCAATAAACTTCACAATCGTGCCCTTGGTAGGGTTTGGTTACAAAAAGCCCCATCACCGCGACGACATGGCTGTCATTCATAATAATGGGAGTTCGACGCCTTAACCAACTTGGCACCTGATACTCTTGAAACAGCTTTTTCAATTTCCGGCTATGCCCCCGAGACGAAGGATGCGCCGCTAACCCCTGCGGGTCAAAAATGACACTCAACGAGCCAGTATAGTCACCTCGAATAGAGACCGTCTGCGGGCATGCATCGACCGACGTGACCTTCCCTTGCACAGCGTCACGTGGCCTAAGATTAATCTCCCCTAACCCATCAGGCAGCAACAGAGAGTGATTAAGGCTTAACGGCGCTGTCCATTGACTGACGTCCTGGTGGTCAGTGATAAAATACAACCCACCGTTAAATCGTCTTATCTGGCCATTCAATAGGTTAAGCTGAGGATTTGCGTCGCTCTTAGCGCCAATCACTTGCTCAAGAATCGCCTCTAAATGCTGACGACTTGGCATCAAGGAGCCACAACGCTCAAGCCACATCCTCAATAATCGCTTTTGGGCCAGCACCGAATAGGTGGACAGTGTCGATAAGACAACCTGATTATCATCGCCAACCATGTTCATCAACGCTGGTTGTAAGAGCTCATCAAGCAAGGTTTCTTGTTCAGCACATAAGGCCGCACTTCTTTGTACCGATTGAGAAAAAGAAGGCCACCGGTCTAGCAAAGGGGGCGTAATACTGTGACGGATAAAGTTTCTATCGAATCGAGTATCTAGATTGCTTTCATCTTCAACCCAGTCTAGTGACTGCTGATGAGCAAACTGTTCAATCTCTTTTCTACTGGCCGTCAACAATGGACGTAATTGGTAACCTAGTTCAAATGGTAAACATTCCGCCATAGAAGATAACCCTTTAGGGCCACTGCCACGCTTGAGAGCCAGTAAAAAGGTTTCAACTTGATCATCTCGATGCTGACCTGTCAACAGTAAATCGTCACGGTGTATGTGTTTAGCTAGAGCGGCATAGCGAGCATCACGCGCTAATTTTTCAATGCTTTCACCAGAGTCTTTTTTTAATACCACTTTTTCAACGGCAAGTGGAATTTCTGAGTCTCGACACCAACGGTCACATTGACTCACCCATTCATCGGCATTCTCACTCAAACCATGATGAACATGCACTGCCAAACAGACTACGTCAGGGTGATCACTTTTATACCGCATCAATAAGTCGAGTAGTACTCGAGAATCGACACCACCACTCAAGGCCAGTACGAGTCGAGAATCTGGCTTTCTATGCAGGGTAATCACTTGGGTGAAAAGTGTATATAGAGGGTTCATTACAATACTCTGATGACCTTTGGCTTAAATATCTTACGTCAAGCCATCACAGTGACCAAACGTCAGATACAAAAAAGAGCTAACCGAGTTAGCTCTTTTGTTCGTTACTAAGCAAGGATTAGCAGTAGCCGTAACTCATTAAGCGCTGGTAACGGCGCTCTAACAATGAGTCATTATCAAACTGCTCGAGTTCTTCTAATTGCTTAATCAATGTTGCTTTGATGTTTTCTGACACTTCTGCATAATTTCGATGCGCACCACCCAGAGGCTCTTCGATAATTTCATCGATCAACTCAAGCTCTTTCAAACGTGGTGCGATTAAGCCCATCGCTTCTGCCGCTTGTGGCGCTTTATCTGAATCACGCCATAAGATGGAAGCACAACCTTCAGGAGAAATAACCGAGTATGTCGAATACTGGAGCATGTTAACGTAGTCACCCACACCAATAGCAAGAGCACCACCAGAACCGCCTTCACCCACAACATTACAAATAACAGGCACTTTTAAGCCCGCCATGACTTTCAAGTTTTTCGCAATGGCTTCAGATTGCCCACGCTCTTCTGCGCCAACCCCAGGGTAAGCACCGGCGGTATCAATAAAGGTAATAATTGGCATTTTAAAGCGTTCAGCCATTTGCATAAGACGTAACGCCTTACGGTAACCTTCTGGCTTAGGCATACCAAAATTACGTATGACTTTTTCTTTAGTTTCACGGCCTTTCTGGTGACCGATGATCATAACAGGACGACCTTCTAGGCGGGCAACCCCCCCGACAATCGCCTTGTCATCAGCAAAAGCACGATCGCCTGCCAACTCTTCAAATTCAGTAAAGACACTTTCCACGTAGTTCAGTGTGTAAGGACGTTGTGGATGGCGCGCTAATTGAGCCGTTTCCCATGCGCCAAGATCACTGAATATTTTCTTTTTCAGTTCTAAACTTTTCTTTTCAAGCTGCTGAATTTCTTTATCTAAATCAACGGCTGTATCACCGCCATGACGAGATACATCACGTAAAGCTTCAATTTTTGCTTCTAGTTCAGCAATTGGCTTTTCAAATTCAAGAAAGTTGAGGCTCATCTATTGATCCTTTTCTACTTAGCGCCCTATATGAGGCTAAATTTTTAGTTAAATTCGAGTTCTACCTGGTTACGACCAAGTAGCAGTTTCAATTCGTCTAACAATACATCACTGGGCGTCACTCGCCATTCAGTACCAAGCGTGAGTCGAGCTCTGGCATCAAGTCGCTGATAATATATATTGACAGGGATGGTCCCTGCTCGATGAGGCTCTAGAATTTGGCTAAAGCGCTCAAAAAATTGATTGTTTATTTGTGATTCATTAATGGAAACCGATAGACCTCGAGCATATTTCTCTCGGGCGGTTCCTAGATCCAACAGTTCGCGCGCTGACATTTTAAGACCACCATTGAAATCATCAAAGCTGACCTGTCCAGAAATGACCAATATTTTATCTTTTTCTAACAATTCTGCATACCGATCAAGCGCATCTGAGTACAACATCACTTCCATTCGGCCAGATCGGTCATCGATTGTCATCAAACCAATGCGAGCACCTCGTTTAGTCGTCATCACTCTTGCCGCAATCACAAGGCCTGCAATGGTAACGGATTGGTCTCGTCTTGTCGGTGTTGCATCTTTTAATCGGCAGCTGGTGTATTTTGTTAGCTCTTTCAAATAAGCATTGATCGGATGTCCGGTTAAATACAAGCCTAGCGTGTCTCTTTCGCCTTCTAGCCACACTTTTTCCGGCCAGGGTTCCACTTTTGTGTACTTATGCTCGATGACATCCGCTTCTTCTGTCAACACACCAAACATATCACCTTGACCAAATGCTTCTGCTTGGTGATGCTGGCTAGCCCCTTTTACTGCGTCTTTGAGTGACGCCATTAAAGCGGCTCGATGCGGCCCTAATCGATCCAGTGCCCCCGCGTAAATGAGCTTTTCTATCACTCGCTTATTAACGCGTTTTAAATCAATACGCGCACAGAAATCAAACAGGTCTTTAAAGTGGCCACCGTTGTTTCTTGCTTCTAAAATCGCTTCAATCGGTCCTTCACCTACTCCTTTGATTGCGCCGATTCCATACACAATCGCGCCGGTTTCATCCACATTAAAACGGTATAGCCCCGCGTTAATGTCTGGTGGCAGTAACCTGAGTTTCATTCGGATACATTCGTCAACCAAGCCGATCACTTTCTCGGTGTTGTCCATATCTGCCGTCATTACCGCAGCCATGAACTCGGCTGGATAATGCGTTTTAAGCCACAATGTTTGATAAGAGACCAGAGCATAAGCAGCAGAGTGAGATTTGTTAAACCCGTAGCCTGCAAATTTTTCTACTAGGTCAAAAATCTTCATCGATAGTTCACCATCGACACCGTTTGCGATAGCCCCTTCTTTAAAGATGCTACGCTGCTTCGCCATCTCTTCTGGCTTTTTCTTACCCATTGCACGACGCAGCATATCCGCTCCGCCAAGCGTATAGCCAGCGAGGATCTGTGCAATCTGCATGACCTGTTCTTGATACAGGATAATGCCGTAAGTCGGCTCTAGCGTCTCTTTAAGCGATTCGTGCTGCCACGTTTCATCTGGGTACGACACTGCCTCCCGACCATGCTTACGGTCGATAAAGTTATCCACCATGCCCGATTGCAAAGGCCCCGGGCGGAACAAAGCAACCAATGCGATAATATCTTCAAAACAGTCTGGTTGAAGTCGTTTGATCAAGTCTTTCATACCACGCGATTCCAGCTGGAATACCGCCGTCGTTTCAGAGTTTTGTAACAGGTTAAATGAGGCTTGATCATCCAGGGGAATAGAGTCAATCCGAATCGGATCTTTCCCTTCTTTGGCTAAACGTGGATTCACGAGCCCTAGCGCCCAGTCAATGATCGTTAACGTTCGTAGCCCCAGGAAATCGAACTTAACTAAGCCCGCCGTTTCGACATCATTCTTATCAAACTGGGTAACCGGGAAGTTCCCTTCCGAATCACAATAAAGAGGAGCAAAGTCTGTAATCGTCGTTGGTGAAATAACAACCCCACCAGCGTGCTTACCTGCATTTCGGGTACACCCTTCTAAGATACGACATTTATCAATCAGCTCTTTAACTTCATCATCATTATTGTAAAGCTCGGGCAACGCAGGTTCGGCATCAAAAGCCTTTGTCAGTGTCATTCCTGGATCGGGTGGAATGAGCTTTGATAGGCGGTCAACAAAACCAAATGGGTGCCCTAATACTCGCCCAACATCTCGAATAACGGCTTTTGCCGCCATGGTGCCGAAGGTGATGATCTGAGATACCGCATCACGGCCATACATTTCAGCAACGTGATCAATCACTTGGTCACGTTTATCCATACAGAAATCGATATCGAAATCGGGCATGGAAACACGCTCTGGGTTAAGAAAACGTTCGAAAAGTAAATCGTATTCAAGTGGATCGAGGTCAGTGATATCAAGCGCGTATGCCACTAAAGAACCCGCACCGGAGCCTCGCCCAGGACCAACCGGAACATCGTTATCTTTGGACCACTGAATGAACTCCATCACGATAAGGAAGTAACCCGGGAAACCCATGTTGTTGATCACTTCAAGCTCTATGGCTAAACGCTCATCGTATTCAGGACGTCGTTGAGCGCGGACTTGCTCATCGGGAAATAAGAACGCTAAACGTCTTTCTAATCCTTCCTGAGATTTTTTGATCAAGAAGTCTTCGATTTTTAATCCTTCGGTTGGGAAATTAGGTAGAAAATACTCCCCTAAACGAACGGTAACATTACAGCGTTTGGCGATTTCTACGCTGTTTTGCAACGCTTCTGGAATATCTGCAAATAATTCGCACATTTCCGCTTCAGTACGCAGATATTGTTGAGCACTGTAATGTTTCGGACGCCTTGGATCTTCCAAGGTAAAGCCATCGTGAATCGCAACGCGTATTTCATGCGCATCAAACAGGTCTTCGGTTAAAAAAACCACTTCATTGGTCGCAACAACGGGAAGATCTCGCTGTTCCGCTAGCTCTACTGCAAAATGCAAGTAGGTTTCTTCATCCACACGGCCTGTGCGAATCAACTCTAGATAAAAGCGGTCAGAAAAATGCGTTTTATAAAAGGCAACACACTCTTCGACAAGTTCGTTATTGCCTTTCAACAAGGCTTTACCAATGTCACCATGCTTGCCACCAGAGAGAACAATTAGCCCTTCAGACAGCTCTATGAGCCACTCTTTATCAATAACGGTTTGGTGAAGCACTTGCCCACGGAGATAAGCTTTTGAAATAAGCAGTGTGAGGTTTTTGTAGCCGATGTTGTTGGACGCAAGAATGGTCAGCTTAGAAAATTCATCACCAAATTCTTTAGATCGAACCGAAAAATCTGCGCCAATGATCGGTTTAATCCCGCAGCTATGGGCGGTTCCATAAAACTTAACCAAACCACACAAGTTGGTAAAATCTGTCAGTGCCATAGCAGGCATGCCCATTTCAGCGACTTTTTTTACCAACGGCGGGACTTTGGATAAGCCATCGACCATGGAAAAATCACTGTGAACACGAAGATGAATAAACTTGGGATCTGACATGGATGGTTTCCTAAGCGGCATCGCTCTGTTTTCATGCCGCTAATATCATATTGAGTAGAAGCTTTCGCTATTTTACGTCATTGACGAGAGGAATAAAGGGGCTGACTACTTTAATCCCAAAACTCTTTTTACAGGTTTAAAGCTTTTACGGTGTTCTTCAATCACCCCAAACTCTTCAATCGCCGAAAAGTGCGCTTTTGTCGGGTATCCTTTGTGTTTCGCAAAGCCAAACTGCGGATGTATTTTATCTAAGGCTTCCATTTCTTGGTCACGTACAACCTTGGCAATAATCGAGGCGGCACTGATTTCGGCCACGCGTAAATCGCCTTTTACCACAGCTTGCGCATCCATATCGAGTTTAGGCACTTTATTCCCATCAATCAGGGTGAGATCAGGCTTGATGGCGAGTCCTGCTACCGCTCTTTGCATCGCGACCATGGTCGCCTGTAAGATATTCAGTTCATCGATTTCTTGTGGTGAACAGCGACCGACCGACCACGCTAACGCTTTTTCTTTAATTTCTGGTAACAGTGCTAAGCGTTTTTTCTCAGACAATTTTTTTGAATCGTTCAGACCCTCAATAGGATTGTTGGGATCAAGAATCACAGCGGCAGTGACCACATCACCCACTAGCGGCCCACGTCCCACTTCATCAACACCTGCAATGCATTGATAGCCCAGCGGGTATTCAAAGGGTGGCAGTTCTTTTTTATCGGCTTTCTTCTTTGCAATGACCATGTTTGTTCTCAATTCGTCTGTCTTGATTTGCTGCTTTTAAAACGTTTTTTTGATTGCTCAACGCCAGTTATCACAGGTTCATGAATAGCCGTATTCAATAACGATAACAAATAGCAAGTTAGCGGCTAGTTAGACTCTACCAATCAAAGCGAGTACCGCTTTAGCAGCCTGTTGATCGGCGTCTTTTTTGATCCATTGATGCATTTCAGTAAATTTTTCAATCAACGCAGAGTTATCACTGTCGAGCACACTTTCCAAAGCAGGAAATAGGAAGTCAGGGTGACACTCTTCTTGGATGAACTCTTTAACCAACTCTTTCCCCGCCAACACATTAGGCAGCGAGACAAATTCGGTAATCGATAGCTTTTGAGCAATCCAGCCCGTTAATTTGTTCACTTGGTAACCCACCACCATCGGGCGTTTTACCAACATGCATTCCAGCGCAACCGTCCCTGAAGCGAGCAATACCGCATCAGCAGCGGTCATAACATGACGCGCCGTATCTTCAATAATGACAAATTCGAGTTCAGGCGCCGTAGCCTGCCAAATACGTTCAAACTGCTCACGGCGCTTTTTATTGACCGCGGCGACCACAAACCCCATATCAGGGTGCTTTTTGTGGATTCGCTGGCAAGTTTCAATAAATGGTTTGGCAATTAGGGCTACTTCTCCGCCACGGCTTCCTGGCAGAACCGCAAGCCACTTTCTGTCTTGATCCAAATGTAACAACGATCTTGCTTGAGCTTTATCACTCTCAAGCGGGATAGCGTCTGCCAGTGTGTGCCCAATGAATTCACAAGCCACATTGTATTGATCATAAAACGCTTTTTCAAAAGGCAAAAATGCCAACACCAGATCCGTTGCCGCATCAATTTTGAAGATACGCTTAGGTCGCCAGGCCCACACGGAAGGGCTGACATAGTGAACCGTTTTTATTCCCGCGTCTTTCAGTGTTTTTTCTAATCTCAGATTGAAATCAGGGGCGTCTATTCCAACAAAAACATCCACTGGATTTTGGATAAAATACTGAACCAGCTCCTTTTTTACATTCAGTAATCGAGGCAGGCGGCCAAGCACTTCAACCAACCCCATGACGGCAAGCTCTTCCATTTCAAACAAAGATTCACAACCTTGAGCCATCATTTTTGGACCGCCAATACCGACAAATTCTGCGTCAGGATATTGGGCTTTGATAGATCGAATAAACCCTTCGCCTAAGGTGTCACCCGACAGTTCGCCAGCAACGATACCGATTCTTAAGGGCTTGTTAGTGTGTGTCGTCATTTATGTGGCACCTTTTGTTTGGAGACATTTTTCGGAATGGGTTGGCTTGTGTCATTGTTACTGGATTTAGCAACGGCCTTTCTGTTGATACTTAAAATAAAAAAGATCGCTGAATTTAGCGATCTTTTCTTAATGTTCTTAACGCAATTATCGAATGATACCGCGTTCCGAACTCTCAAGCATATCGATCATCGGCTTAATTGATGGGAACTCTGCCGCCATTTCAAGCAATACTGGTTTCGCTTCTTCTAGCGTTTTACCGGCACGGTAGATTTCCTTATACGCCTTCTGCAGTGCTCTGATCTCTGTTCTTTCAAAACCATTACGCTTCAAACCGACCAGGTTTAAGCCAAATGGTGTTGCGTGGTTTCCTTGCGCAAGCACATACGGAAGCACATCTTGCACGACAGCGGAACACCCACCCACGTAAGAGTACGCACCGACAGAACAAAAAGGATGGATAGCCGATAAAGCCATCACGCCGGCATGATCACCAACGGTAACATGACCACCTAAAATGGCGTTGTTGCCGATGTGAGTGTGGTTACCCACAATGACATCATGAGCGATGTGTGCATTAACACAAAGTAAGTTATCGTCACCAATCACTGTGGTCGCTTTATCTTGCGTTGTACCACGATGAATCTGAACACTTTCACGAATCACATTTCGGTCACCAACAACCACCGTTGTCGCCTCACCACCGTACTTTTTATCTTGATTCTCTTCACCAATAATGGCGTAAGGGAAAATACGATTATCTTTACCGATTGTCGTATTACCTTTGATCACGATGTGCGACATGATTTCGGTGTTCTCACCGATGACAACGTTTCCTGAAATATAGGTAAACGGCCCCACGGTCACATTGGCTTCGATTGTTACTTCACCCTCAATAACCGCTGATGGATGAATTTTTGCAGTTTCATGAATCATATTAGAACTCTCGGCGAGCACATTTTAGCTCAGCAGAACAGACCACGACACCATCGACAGTCGCTACACCATTAAAGGCAGCAATACCGCGACGCTCTTTAATAAATTCAACTTTAATCACCATTTGGTCACCAGGAACAACGGGTTTACGGAATTTCGCTTTATCAACACTCGCAAAATAGTAAAGCTCGTTGTCAGCTGGCGCACCAAACGATTTGAAACCCAATAGGCCCGTTGCTTGTGCCATGGCTTCTAGAATCAGCACACCTGGAAATACAGGCAGCTGTGGAAAATGACCGGTGAACTGTGGCTCGTTTACTGATACATTTTTAATCGCCGTTAAGTGTTTTGCTTCTTCATAATCCGTCACGCGGTCAATGAGTAAGAATGGGTAGCGATGAGGAAGTAACTCCTGAATTTCAGTAATGTTCATCGTTTTATTTTCAGTAGTCAAAGTCATATTCCTATTTCGTAAAACTTTAAAATTATTTGCTCAATATAATAGACGAAAAAGACTCGCTTTTCGCGAGCCTTTTCCTAGAAAGATGGAATTAGGATTCCGCTTTCGGTTCCAATTGTTTCTCGACAGCCTTCAAACGTTTGTTCATTTCATCAATGCGGTGAACACGCGTGGCCGTTTTTCGCCACTCACGATTAGGCTGCAATGGAATACCTGAAGAGTACATGCCTTTTTCAGAAATGCCTCTCATCACCATGCCCATACCGGTGATAGTGACCCCATCAACGATCTCAATATGCCCGTTGATAACCGTTCCGCCACCAATGATGCAATATTTACCTATGGTTGTACTGCCCGCGACAATCGTACCACCCGCCATTGCTGTACCATATCCGATGTGCACGTTGTGCGCGATTTGGATCTGATTATCAATAATAACGTTATCTTCAATCACCGTGTCATCTAACGCACCGCGATCTATGGTTGTACATGCGCCAATTTCCACACGATGACCAATTCGGACCGTACCTAGCTGAGGAATTTTGACCCACTCACCTTTTTCATTGGCATAACCAAAACCATCAGCACCAATAACAGTATTAGATTGAATTAAGCAATCACTGCCAATAGAGACACTATGGTAAATAGAAACATTCGCCCACAGTTGAGTGTTAGAGCCAATGGATGCATTCTTACCCACAAAACAGCCAGCACCGATAACCACGTTATCACTCAGCGTTACCCCTGATTCAATCGTGGCATTAGCACCGACAGAAACGTTCTGCCCGATGATGGAATCAGAAGCGATGACCGCAGAAGGTGCAATACCTTTTGCAGCAGATGGCGTGGTATCGAGAGCTTGAGCCACTTTTGCAAAGGCAATATAAGGATCGTCAACGACCAAAACATTGCCCTTAAAATGTTCGCGCTGCGCTTCTTTCACCATCACAACCGTCGCACGACAATCATTTAAGTGCTTGGCATACTTAACATTAGATAAAAAAGTGACGGTACCTTCAACGGCTTTGTCCATCGGAGCGACGGTAGACACAGTAGCGCTTGCGTCTCCATACAGTTCTCCACCCGTTATCGTAGCCAATTCGGCAAGTGTTAGTTTCAGCATATTATTTTAGTGAGTCGATAACTTTTTCAGAAATATTGTATTCAGGCTTCGCGTACTGTAAAGCCTGCGCTTCAATAATAAGGTCGTAACCTTCTTTTTCAGCCACTTTATTAACCGCGTCTTGAATCAGTTTAAACAATTTCTGTTTCTCTTCGGCTTCACGGCGTGCTGACGCTTGCTCTAACGACTTACCTTTGATTTGGAAGTTGCTTTCTAGTTGGCTAATCTCAATACGAAGTTTTTCAACTTCCTCTTGGCCAAGCAATTCACCATCACGCTGTAGCTTTTCTATTTTAGTCTTAGCTTGAGCTTGAATCGTTTGAAGCTCCGCTGCACGATCTTTGAACTCTTCTTGCATTTTTTGCAATACCACTTCTCGTTGCGGAAGTGCTTGAAAAATTTGAGCAGAATTAACATAACCTATTTTTTGTGCTGCTTCTGCTGCGTGTGCAAACATGGATGTGCTTAAAACAACAAGGCTAACACCAGCCGCTTTCATGATATTTTTCAAAGTATTTTCCTTTATTAGAAGGTTCTGCCAATAGTGAAAGTGAATACCTCTTCGTCATCACCCTCAAAACTCTTAATAGGTGATGCCAACGAGAAGACCAGAGGGCCCATCGGCGACATCCACTGTAATGCTGCGCCGTAAGACGCACGATAATTCGTTGGATCTGAGTAATCGTAATAGTAGTCACTGCCATATTCGGCACCTGAATCACGATAGTCAAACTCGGTATCCCACACACTTGCCGCATCAATAAATAAGCTCGTGCGAATTTGGCTGCGTACTTCATCTGACGCAAACGGTGTTGGGAAAATCAATTCCAGGCTGGCTAAAGCAACAGCGTTACCACCTACTGAGTCATCTGTCGCGGTATCTGTACCATTATTTGAGCCAGAGTAATCACGATAAACCGCTTTCGGCCCAGCTGAATTGGACCCAAAACCACGCAGCGAAGTAAAGCCACCCGCGTAGTAGTTCTCATAGAATGGGAACAAATTGTCTTGCCCATCGGTTTGTCCGTAGCCATTGCCGTAGCCTAAGCGACCGCGCATCAACAAGGCGAAGTCATGCTTTTGCGTCAACGGGAAGTACTGGCGAATATCATACTGAACTTTGAAGTACTGTACGTCAGAGCCAGGTACGGTCATTTTATAAAATGCTCGTTGGTGATTACCCGCAGTCGGGAAGTAACCACGGTTTAATTGGTTACGAGTCCAGGAAATATTAATATCGAAGTCATTGGTATTCAATGAGCCTGAATCATCAATATTACTGGCTTGCGACGCTAAGAATTGCTCAACTTGCAAGTAAGGCGATAAGTTACCGATCTTGTTATGGGTATAGCCTACACCCAGTTCAAAAAAGTTCACCTCATTCGCCCAGCTACCCAGTGTCATGCTGACCCCGTAGCTTTCATTGGTATAATCAACGATACCCGCTTCAGAAGCTTCAAATTCGTTGTAGAAGATTTTACCACCCAGACTGACACCATCGAGCGTCCAATACGGGTCACGGTAATCTAAACTGACGTTCTTTTGGTAATCATTCATCATCGCGTTTATGCCCACACGATTACCTGAACCAATAAAGTTATCTTGCTGCAAACCGACTTGGAAGCTCACACCCGATTCAGTACCGTAGCCGACACCAAAGTTAATGCTGCCTGAGTTCGCTTCTTTCACATCATAAACAAGATCAACCTGGTCTTCACTTCCAGGAACACGCACGGTTTGTACGTTTACCGTTTCAAAGAAACCTAATCGATTTAATCGAGTCTTACCTGTTTCTATTGATTTTGAGTTTAACCAGCTTCCTTCCATCTGACGCATTTCACGACGCAAAACTTCATCACGCGTTGAGTTGTTACCGACAAATCGAATATCACGGACATAGATACGATTACCCGCTTCGACGTCAATCACTAGCGAAACTTCGTTCGTTTCATCATTAAAATCGGGCAAGGTTCTGACTTGCGGATACGCATAACCGGCTTCACCTAGAACACGCTTGATCTCTTCTTCTAGCTGGGTAACCGATGAACCGTTGTAAACCGAACCTAAATCGAACGGAATCATCTCTTCAAATTCAGATCTCTTACCGATCAGTTCACCACGGAAGCTAACATCTTTAATCGTATAAGCGTCACCTTCGTTAATACCTAAAGTAATGTATACGCCTTTTTTGTCAGGAGAGATTGCCACCTGCGTAGAGTCTACTTGAAACTTCAAGTAACCACGATCCAAATAGAACGAGCGAAGTGATTCGATATCAGCAGCCAAGACTTGCTTCTGGTATTTGTCATCCGCGAGGAAGTTCCACCATGCAACGTCAACATTCAAGTTAAAACGCCCGACCAGCTCTTTATCGTTAAAGACTGTATTACCAATAAAGTTAATTTGCTTGATTTTAGCGGAAACACCTTCGGTAAAAACAAACTTCAAATCAGAACGATTTCGCGGTAAAGGCGTGACAACAGCCTGAACCGTCGCGTTGTATTTACCCACGCTGTAATAGAAATCTTCGAGACCTTTCTCGATATTAGCGAGAGTTGTCCGATCAAGTGCTTCACCTTGTCGAATACCTGAAGCATCTAAGTTTTGCTGAAGCTGCTCTTCTTTGATCGCTTTGTTACCTGAAAAAGAGATACTGGCAATGGTAGGGCGCTCTTTCACTTGAATAACGAGCACATCGTTATCACGTAAAACTTGAACATCTTCGAAATTACCCGATGCATAGAGAGATTGAATAATCTCAGCAACATTTTGACTGTCGATCTCATCGCCAATTCGGACGGGCATCTGCAGTAACGCTGCACCAAGTGCCACACGTTGTAATCCGTCGATCTTGATATCTTGAACAACAAAGTTCTCTGCGCTATTTGCCGATACGCTTGTTGCTAACAACGTTGCAAACAGAATCTTTTTAATCGCCATATTTGTCTTAGCTATTCCTTTACTACACTACAACCTGAGCCTTGCTTACAGGCGAGAAAAATCATTAAAAATTGCGATTGCCATAAATGACAAAATAACAGCACCACCGATTCGAAAACCCATTTCTTGTACCTTTTCTGGTACTGGGCGACGAATGATTGCTTCAATAGCAAAAAACAGCAAATGACCACCGTCTAACATTGGCAATGGTACTAAATTAATAATGCCTAAATTGATGCTGATGAGCGCTAAAAAGCCTAAAAAGTACACGAGCCCGTAATCAGCGGTTGTACCAGCCCCTTTTGCGATAGAAATTGGGCCACTCAAATTATTGAGACCGACATCACCGACCACCAATTTTTTCAACATGGTCGCCGTTAAATTAATAACCTGACCGGTTTTCTCAATCGACTTACTGATAGATTCAAATACACCATATTGCAGTTCAAATCGATATTTTTCAGGCCATTCTGAGACTTCCGAAGCGATTCCCGCAAAACCTATCGACTTGCCCTGGTGATCATCGCGACGACCGGGAGTTAATGTGATAGTACGATTTTCATTGTCTCGTTCAATCAATAATTCAATCGGTTGTTCTGGGTTACTTTGAATGACCTCAACCAGCTGCTGCCAATTGTTCAATTCAACCTGGTCTGCTGCAAGCAGTGTATCCCCCACTTGCAGTCCTGCACGAGCACCAGCACTGCCCTCTGAAACATTAGCCAACGTCATGGAAACTTCTGGTCGATAGGGCATAAACCCTAATGTCCCCATAGCAGACTGCTTTTCTGGGTCAAAGTTCCACTCAGACAAATCAAGTGTCTTAATTTGTGATACGCCCACAGCTTCTTCTGACGATACCGTGAACGTTAAGTTATCATCGCCAATATGAGCAATGATACCCATATTCACCGATTCCCAATCACGAGTTTTGACGCCAGAGACAGCGGTAAGTTCCATACCCGGCTTTAGGCCTGCTTTCGCTGCAATAGAATAAGGTGTCACTTCACCAATCACCGGTTTAACCGCGGGAACACCCATTAAAAAAACCGCCCAATAGGCGAAAATAGCGAATAGGAAATTAAATATTGGTCCAGCAGCGACAATGGCTGTTCTTTGTAATAACGGCTTTTTATCGAAAGCCACATGGTATTGCTCAGGGGGAATCTCATCAACACGGCTGTCTACCATTTTGACATAGCCGCCAAGAGGGATCATTGAAAGGCTGTATTCTGTTCCATCCTTCCCGACCTTACGCCATAGAGACTTGCCAAAGCCAATCGAAAACTTTTCGACTTTGACTCCGCAGCGGCGAGCAACCCAAAAATGACCAAATTCATGCACGGCGACTAGAATGCCTAGCGCAATCACAAAGGAGGCAAAATTCCACAGTATTCCTGTCATGCTGTATGCTCTCGTAATATTTGATTCGTCATTTCCCGAGCCATCTTATCTACCTCAAGCAAGCTTTCCAAGTCCAATGGCGCGGAATAAGAGTCAGTTGCACAGACTTTAGACATGACGGCTTCATTAACTCGAGCGATATCGGTAAACCCTAATTGTCGTTGTAAGAAAGCCTCAACCGTTACTTCATTGGCTGCATTTAGCGCAGTGGTCAGGTGCTGGCCTTCATAACAAGCGTCTATCGCCAGCTTCAAACACGGGTAGCGAGAATAATCAGGCTCTAAGAAAGTCAGCTCACTAAGGCGGGTAAAATCTAGAGCAGAAACGCCGGAGCTCACGCGTTGTGGGTAAGCCATTGCCGATGCTATTGGAGTAGCCATATCAGGCTCTCCCATCTGGGCGATCACGGACCCATCGCGAAATTGAACCATAGAATGAATAACCGATTGGGGATGGATGATCACTTTCAGTTCAGACTGATTGGCATTAAACAACCACTTCGCCTCGATATACTCCAGCCCTTTATTCATCATTGTTGCTGAATCGACTGAAATTTTGGGCCCCATCGACCAGTTGGGGTGAGCAATCGCCTGCTCAGGTGTGACATTAACCAGCGATGAGACATCGGTATAACGAAATGGACCGCCCGAGCCCGTTAATAAGATATGTTGAACACCGTGCTGTGTGAGATCGCAATGGCCTAAGGTTGTTTGAATCTCACTTGGCAAGCATTGAAAAATGGCATTGTGCTCGCTATCCACAGGAAGCAGTTCTGCGCCATGCTGTTTCACCGCATCAATAAAAAGCTGACCAGACATGACCAAGGCTTCTTTGTTCGCCAGTAACACTCGCTTGCCCGCTTTAATCGCTGCCATCGTTGGCAGCAATCCAGCGGCCCCAACAATAGCGGCCATAACCGTATCAACTTCATTAAATTCAGCAACGTGACACGTTGCTTCAGGCCCAGCTAAAACCTCTATACCAGGGGCGGTAGATGATAGCTTAGCTTTCAATAAAGAGGCGGCTTTTAGATCCGCCATGACCGCGTATTTCGGTTGCCACCTAAGGCACAACTCCAGCATTTTATCCACATTGCTGCTTGCGGCTAAAGCCACCACAGAGAATTGCTCGGGGTTCTGCTCTACCACTTTTAATGTGCTTGCACCAATTGAGCCTGTGGCGCCTAAAATCGTCAGCTTACGCATCGCTATAACCGTAAATTAGAGAGGTAAGTCAACACTTACCTATTCATTAAAAGATGAAGTAAAGAAAAGCAAAAACAGGGAACGCTGCCGTTAAACTATCTATTCTGTCTAAAACCCCACCGTGACCTGGGATAATATTGCTGCTGTCTTTGATGCCAGAAACACGCTTAAACATACTTTCGACCAAGTCACCCAGCACTGAAATAATCACGGTTATTAGTGTAATCACTATCATAGAAGCGGAACTCGTAAATTCGATTCCAAACCATTGCGCGGTAAACCAGCCAACGATGATAGCCGTAATAATTCCACCGATGAGCCCCTCTATCGTTTTGTTTGGGCTGACGGATGGCGCCATTTTTCTTTTTCCAAACGCTCTTCCAGCAAAGTATGCTCCACTATCCGCCGCCCAGACAATCAAGCACACAAATAGAACAAGCTTTGCGCCATAATAGGCATCTGTTTCAATACCTTGAGCTCGTAATATCAAAATGCTCCATAAGAAAGGAAGAAGTGTTAGCAAGCCAAAAGCGTGTCTTAAAAAGTTAGAAGCTTGCCAAGATTGGCGAGAGCGTGGGTAAGTAATCGCGAGCGCACTGGCATAAAGCCACCAAGCGCTGCCTAACGCCAACACAAAATAATGCGTAGGCAGTAACGCATTCAAGCTTTTTGCATCAAAGGCAATGACAACAAAGCTGAATGCGGTGATGAGTAATGAAGGAACTAATGCACGGAGACGAGATTTGTGCTCGACAAATTGCGTCCATTCCCAGAAGCCTATCCCAGTAACTGCCGCGATCGCGATGACAAATAAAAACAGCGGAAGCTCAAAAATCCCTAAGATCACCAGGGGAGCTAAGATAAGTGCGGTAATAATTCGTTGCTTCAAACTAATGGATCCTTTATTAATTTTCCATCAATGCTTTGATTTGGTTTCCTGTACACCCAAAACGGCGCTCACGATTAACAAACCAAGTCACTGCTTCAATTAGGTTATCTTCACTAAATTCTGGCCAATAAATGGGTGTGAAGTAAAGCTCTGCATAAGCTAATTGCCATAACATAAAGTTACTGATTCGACACTCTCCACCCGTTCGGATCAGCAAATCAACATCCGGAATATCGCACATGGTTAAATGAGATGAAATAAGATCTTCATTGATCAGGTCTGAACTGAGCTTCCCCTGTTCAACTTCTTTCGCAAGCTTTTTCATTGCCTGCGTAATGTCCCACTGGCCACCATAATTTGCGGCAATATTAATGACCATGCCCGTATTGTCTGCCGTTTTTTCTTCGGCTTGGCTGATCTTTTTCTGTAAACGTTCACTGAAGCGACTTTTGTCACCAATAATACGTAAACGAAGATTATTTTTATGCAGCTTTTTTATCTCTGTTGATAATACAGTGATAAACAACTCCATCAATACACCGACTTCTTCCTCCGGTCGTCGCCAGTTTTCACTGCTAAAGGCGAATAACGTGACGGCTTCAATACCTAGTCTGGCTGCGGTGCTGATGGTCTTACGAACTGCGGTAACACCATTCTTATGGCCAAAAACTCTCGGCTTACCTTGGGCTTCAGCCCAGCGACCATTACCATCCATTATAACGGCAATGTGTTTAGGTAGCGCTTCGGTTGATAACTGAGTATTTAACATAGAGGCTGTTCGATGGGTTGAAGTGAATATAGAATAAAAAAGCGCTGTGCCATTTACACAGCGCTTCTAGAGACAATCAAAGTGCTTACTTACACTTCCATTAGTTCTTTTTCTTTAACAGCTAACGTTTCGTCTACTTTTTTAATCGCAGAGTCAGTCAACTTTTGAATGTCGTCTTGTGCTTTACGTTCTTCATCTTCAGAGATGTCTTTATCTTTTAGAAGACCTTTTAAATCACCGTTGGCGTCGCGACGGATATTACGAATAGCAACACGACCGCCTTCAGCTTCACCACGAACAATTTTAACTAAGTCTTTACGACGCTCTTCAGTTAACGGTGGTAATGGAACACGAATCACTGTACCCGCTGACATTGGGTTCAAACCTAGATCAGAAGCGAGAATCGCTTTCTCAACTTTAGGTGCAAGCTCTCTATCAAATACAGTGATAGACAAAGTACGTGCATCTTCCGCTACAACGTTCGCTACCTGATTTAATGGCGTTGGTGCTCCGTAGTACTCGACTGAAAGGCCAGCAAGTAAGCTTGGGTGTGCACGACCGGTACGAATTTTTGTCAGGTTATTTTTTAGCGCTTCGACGCTTTTTTCCATGCGCTCTTGCGCGTCTGTTTTAATCTCGTTGATCACAATTTCACCTTGATTTTCATTCTTAGTATAGGAAAGCCATTTAGGGCTCTAAGCTAAGGTCTACTACCACCATACACTTGTGATAGTAATACGTACATTAATCGACGTCGCTGATTAATGTACCTTCCGTTTCGCCCATAACCACGCGACGCAATGCGCCTGGTTTGTTCATATTGAACACTCGAATTGGCATTTTGTGGTCACGTGCTAGCGTAAACGCCGCCAAATCCATGACTTTAAGTTCTTTTTCAAGAATAGTGTTGTAAGACAGCGTATCATACAACTCTGCATCAGGGTTAGCTACTGGGTCAGCAGTAAATACACCGTCTACTTTTGTCGCTTTGAGAACCACGTCAGCTTCAATCTCAATTCCGCGCAAACATGCAGCAGAATCTGTTGTGAAAAACGGGTTGCCTGTTCCAGCTGAAAAAATTACAACACGACCATGACGTAACTGGCTGATTGCATCGGCCCAGTTATAGTCGTCGCAGACACCTTTAAGTGGGATAGCAGACATAACACGTGCATTAACATAAGCACGGTGAAGCGCATCACGCATTGCCAAGCCATTCATTACTGTTGCCAACATTCCCATGTGATCACCCACGACACGGTTCATGCCAGCTTCTGCAAGACCCGCACCTCTAAAGAGGTTACCACCACCGATTACTACGCCAACTTGAACACCAAGTTCAACCAATTCTTTTACTTCTTGAGCCATGCGATCAAGGATTGCAGGATCAATACCAAAACCTTCTTCGCCTTGCAGCGCTTCGCCACTCAGTTTTAACAGGATACGTTGATACGCAGGTTTAGGGTTCGTAGTCATGGAGTTTACCTTCCAAAAAGTGATAGTTTTGATTAACGGTCATGAATAAATACTGAGTGTTGTGTGCGCTGCCAATATTCATTGATCACTGAAATCGTCAAATGCTTTTCGCAAAAAGACCGCAGCCTTGGCTACGGTCTAATAATTAAGCATACAAAAGGATTAACCTTTTTGAACCGCTGCTACTTCTTCAGCAAAGCTCATTTCAGCTGCTTTCTCGATACCTTCACCAACTTCTAGACGAACAAAGTCAGTAACCGTTGCGCTTCTTTCTTTAAGAATGTCGCCAACTGTTTTCTTAGGTTCCATGATGAAAGCTTGACCTGTTAGAGAGATTTCGCCTGTGAATTTCTTCATGCGGCCGATAACCATTTTCTCAGCGATTTCTTGAGGTTTACCTTCATTCATCGCGATCTCAACTTGAACCGCTTTCTCTTTAGCAACTACATCAGCAGGTACGTCAGATGGGTTCAAGAATTCAGGCTTAGAAGCAGCAACGTGCATAGCCACGTGCTTAAGTGTTTCAGCATCGCCTTCACCAGCAACAACTACACCGATTTTCTCACCGTGACGGTAAGAAGCGATAGCTGCACCTTCAACGAACTGTACGCGACGGATGCCGATATTTTCACCAATTTTGGTTACTAGAGCAATACGTGCGTCTTCAAACTTAGCTTGAAGTGCTTCAATGTCTAGACGTTCAGCTAGAGCAACTTCAGCAACTTCGTTAGCAAAGGCTAGGAAGCCTGCATCTTTTGCTACGAAGTCAGTTTGGCAGTTTACTTCAAGAAGCGCAGCAACACCGTCAGCTTCTTTAATAATGATTGTGCCTTCTGCAGCAACGTTACCAGCTTTCTTAGCTGCTTTCGCTGCGCCAGATTTACGCATATTTTCAATCGCTAGCTCAATGTCGCCTTCAGCAGCAACAAGTGCTTTTTTACATTCCATCATGCCCGCAGCTGTGCGTTCACGAAGTTCTTTTACTAGAGCAGCAGTTACAGTTGCCATTCTCTATTCCTCAGTTAATTCGAAATAAGGTAAAAATCAGGGGCCTATATTGGGCCCCCGATGCTAACTAATACTTAATCGATACATGCTTTACAAGATGTACCCATTTAGCATGGCTCAGAGCCGCTATTATTCAGCTTCTACGAAACCGTCTTTTTCACCAGCAAGAGCAGCTACATCTTTGTTACGACCTTCAACAACTGTTTGTGCAACAGCGTTTAGGTAAAGTTGTATTGCACGGATTGCATCATCATTACCAGGAATGATGTAGTCAACGCCGTCTGGGTTAGAGTTAGTATCAACGATAGCGTAAACTGGGATACCTAGGTTGTTAGCTTCTTTAACTGCAATGTGCTCGTGATCAGCATCGATTACGAATAGAGCGTCTGGTAGGCCGCCCATATCTTTGATACCACCAAGTGATTTCTCTAGCTTCTCCATTTCACGAGTACGCATTAGAGCTTCTTTCTTAGTAAGTTTATCAAAAGTACCGTCTTGAATTTGAACTTCTAGCTCTTTAAGACGTTTGATAGACTGACGAACAGTTTTGTAGTTTGTTAGCATACCACCTAACCAACGGTGGTTAACGTAAAACTGGTTGCTAGCTACAGCAGCTTCTTTTACAGCTTCAGATGCAGCGCGCTTAGTACCAACAAAAAGAACTTTACCTTTTTTCTCGCCAACTTTAGCTAGTTCAGCTAGAGCTTCGTTGAACATTGGTACGGTTTTTTCTAGGTTGATGATATGAACTTTGTTACGAGCACCAAAGATGAATGGCTTCATTTTTGGGTTCCAGTAACGAGTTTGGTGACCGAAGTGAACACCAGCTTTAAGCATATCGCGCATTGATACAGTTGCCATTTTAAAATCCTCTATGGGGTTAGGCCTCCACACTCCCCATGACTCCGACCCCTAACATCTATTTGTTTAAGCACAAATAGTTTGATAGTTGAGGCACCCCGGAACATGTGTCGGAATGTGTGTGAATTAAATTAAAGTGAGTGGAATATAGCAGCCACTATCGCCAGTGATAGAGATAATTGACCGATATTCCGGCGCGCTTTATACCATATTTTCACACTATATGGCTAGTAAAAAAACCTAACCAATTGAGTTACCGCTGAGTCTATTTCCCTACTTCATCCGAATATCAGTGAGAACCGCCCACTGAGACGCATACACTTTTTCAGCACTTCCTGATAGAATACGAATCATTATTGTCGAGAGCACCTTAAACTGGCCGAGAATTAGCGCTAATGTCTATAAAAATCAAAACCCAGAAAGAAATCGAAAGAATGCGTATCGCTGGCAAACTGGCATCCGAAATTCTAGAAATGATTGAACCTTATATAAAAGAAGGGGTAACAACCGATGAGTTAAATGCCATCTGTCATGATTTCGCCACAGATAAAGGTGCTTACTCTGCCCCTCTTAACTACCATGGTTTTCCTAAGTCGATTTGTACTTCGATCAACCATATCGTTTGTCATGGCATTCCTGCTTCCCAGGATGAGAAAGGCAGCAATGGTCAACTGAAACCCGCTGTATTGAAAAATGGTGACATTCTTAATGTTGATATCACGGTTATCATTCCTGATGAGGAAGGCGCGGACTTAAGCACTCGACCTCAAGGCTATCACGGTGATACTTCCAAGATGTTCTTAGTGGGTGATGTCTCCCCTGCAGACAAACGCTTATGTATGGTTGCTCAGGAAGCCCTGTATGTCGGAATGCGCAAAGTGAAGCCAGGTGCGACTGTTGGTGATATCGGTACGGCAATTGAAAAGTACATCAAAGAAAACAACAAGAAGAACCCTCGTAATAAGTTTTCAATCGTTAAAGACTTTTGTGGTCACGGCATTGGAAATGAATTTCATGAGGAGCCACAAATTGTTCACTACAAAAACTCCGATCGTCGAGTCTTAAAAGAAGGCCACTGCTTTACTATTGAACCTATGATCAATGCAGGCAAATTTGGCTGTAGTGTCGATGCCGAAGATGATTGGACCGTTTATACCGGAGACGGTAAAAACTCCGCCCAGTGGGAGCATACATTGCTTGTTACCGCTAATGGTTGTGAGGTATTAACCCTTCGTAGCGAAGAAAGCATACCAAGAATCATGAAAAACTAATGATTAATATCCCTGCCTCGCAGGGATATTTTTTTATCTGCATCAATCTGATAGATTAAACGTCTTAATATCGATATTCACATTGCATGGATCGCTGAATATGCCGTATCAATCGCCACAAACCTTCTCAACTGACCAACTATCAATTTCGTTACTCAAAGAGCAATTGGATCTTTTTTCTCTTTACCAAAAAAACGAATTTTTATCTCACCACCCTATTTCAGATTTAGTCTTAGGCCGCTCGGATTACATGGACCAGTTGCTCAATCGAATCTGGGTCGAGTACGGCTTCGACAAACTGCCTAATATCAGTCTCGTTGCCGTGGGCGGTTATGGGCGAGGTGAGCTTCACCCTCTTTCTGATATCGACATTCTCATCGTATCCAAGAAAACCCTCCCTGAGTCTTTGGGCGCTAAAGTCAGTGCTTTTATCACCTTACTGTGGGATTTGAAACTAGAAGTCGGGCACGCTGTTCGGTCTATTGAAGAATGCGTCACCATTGGTAAAGCAGATTTAACCGTGGCGACTAACTTACAAGAAGCGCGATTACTGTGTGGCTGTGAAGATACTTTCAGCCAATTAAGTACACATATCAACTCTCCCTCTTTTTGGCCCAGTGACGACTTTTACAAAGCGAAAATTCAGGAACAAAAGCAGCGTCATGCTCGCTATCACGATACGACTTATAACCTCGAGCCGGACATCAAATCGACTCCTGGTGGCTTGCGAGACATCCATACTTTGAGTTGGGTTGCGAGACGACATTTCGGTGCAACTTCTCTATTGGAAATGAGTAAATACGGTTTTTTGACCGATGCTGAGTACAGAGAGCTGGTTGAGTGTCAGGACTTTCTTTGGCGAGTTCGCTTTGCCCTGCATATTGAGCTAAAACGTTACGACAACCGACTCACCTTTGGGCATCAAGCACAAGTCGCAGAAAGTCTTGGCTTTAGTGGTGACGGTAATCGAGGTGTCGAGATGATGATGAAAGAGTTCTATCGGACTCTGCGTCGCGTTGCTGAATTAAACAAAATGCTGCTCAAGTTGTTTGATCAGGCGATACTTGAAAATGGTGTGGAATATGACGCCGTTGTGCTGAGCAGTGATTTTCAGCGTAAAGGTAAGTTGATTGAAGCACGTAAGCCGGCTCTTTTTCAAGCCAGACCCGAAACCATCCTCGATATGTTTATTCATATTGCTAACGATTCTTCTATCGAAGGTGTCGCCCCTTCAACGATGCGGCAGCTGCGCACAGCAAGACGACGCTTGAATAAGTTTCTTCATGTTATCCCGGCCGCCAGAGAGAAGTTTATAGCGCTGGTTCGCCACCCTAACAGCCTACACAAAGCATTTAGCCTGATGCATAAGCTTGGGGTACTGGCAAGTTACCTCCCCCAATGGAGCCAAATCGTTGGCCAAATGCAATTTGACCTCTTCCATGTTTATACTGTGGACGAGCACAGTATTCGCCTTCTAAAACACATTAACCGTTTCAATGACCCGGCAAACCACGATAAGCATCCGATTTGCTGTGAAGTGTTTCCACGCATACATAAAAAAGAGCTGTTATTGCTCGCCGCCATATTCCACGACATCGGAAAAGGTCGAAATGGTGATCATTCAGAAATAGGCGCGGTTGAATCTTACGATTTTTGTATCGAGCATGGATTATCAAAACCAGAAGCCAAACTGGTTTCCTGGCTCGTTCAAAACCACCTGTTGATGTCTGTCACCGCTCAACGCCGTGATATTTATGATCCCGAAGTCATCACAGAATTTGCAAAGAAAGTTCGAGATGAAGAGCATCTTGAATATTTAGTCTGTTTGACCGTTGCGGATATCTGCGCGACCAACCCAGAACTTTGGAACAGCTGGAAACGAACCTTGTTGGCCGAACTTTTCTATTCCACTCAACGAGCACTGAGACGAGGGTTAGAAAACCCCGTCGATGTGCGTGATCGAATTCGCCATAATCAACAGCTTGCCTCTGCGCTACTGCGTAAAGAAGGCTTCTCTGCCCGTGAAATAGAGGTTCTCTGGCAACGATTTAAAGCCGATTACTTCCTACGCCACACCCACACCCAAATTGCGTGGCATTGCACTCATTTACTGAATCAAGAGGATAAGAATAAACCCGTCATTTTGATCAGTAAAAAAGCAACGCGAGGCGGCACTGAAGTGTTCGTCTATTGTAAAGATCAGAACGCATTATTCGCTACCGTGGTTGCGGAGCTGGATAGGCGCAACCTCAACGTTCACGACGCTCAGGTTATGACCAGCAAAGATGGCTTCGTGCTCGATACCTTTATGGTGCTCGATCAGAACGGCGAGTCCATTGACGAAACTCGCCACAAAGCGGTCATCAAACATCTGATTCATGTGATCGAAGATGGTAGACCAACGAAAATAAAAACCCGCCGTATCCCAAGAAATCTGCAACACTTCACGGTGAAGACTAAAGTTGACTTCCTACCGACGAAGAGCAATAAACGAACGTTGATGGAATTTGTCGCACTGGATACGCCGGGATTACTCGCCACAGTGGGCGCGACCTTCTCTGATCTAGGCATCAGTTTACACGCTGCAAAAATCACAACCATCGGAGAGCGTGCAGAAGATTTGTTTATTTTAACCAATGGCCATGGCGCCAGATTAGATGAGGAAGCACAAATTCAACTGCGCAATAAGCTCATCGAGAATATCGCAGAGCTAGCACCCAATTAATCGCGATCTTGCCCACAAGTTGCGCAGTTGTTTTGATTGTCAGCTATCTACCACGAATATAGGCTGCTACATTAATGAGAGTTTTATTCATTTAACATCACGAGTTAGAGGTAGCCTATGTTTCCAAACCTCACAGGCCTAGGAGTTCAAAACCCTAAGCAAATTGAGCGTTATTCGTTACGACAAGAAGCGCACAAGGATGTGTTAAAGATCTATTATCATAAGCAAAAGGGCGAGTTATTCGCCAAAAGCGTCAAGTTTAAATATCCACGTCAAATAAAGAATGTACTGGTAGATAGCGGAAGTCATCAATACAAAGAAGTGACGGAAATAAATCGCAACCTGACATTGGTGATCGATGAGTTAAATAAAGTCACTAAGCCTGAAAAACTGGCAGAAATGGATATAAAAGCTAAAATATTGAAAGACTTACGTCACCTTGAAAAAGTCGTATCGAGTAAGATAACAGAAATTGAATCTGACTTAGAAAAACTCAAATAGTTACGACCAATGATCGACAGTATGCCAATAAAAAGAGGCGCCTTATAGGAGTCTCTTTTTATTTAATAGAAAAATAATGCGTTGTATGCACTACCAGCCAGCATACCCGCCAACAAAGTAGAGCGATATTGCCGCCATAATACCCGCAACAACGTCATCAATCATAATCCCTAAACCGCCATGTACCCGTTTATCAAGCCAACCAATAGGCCAAGGTTTTACCATATCGAAGAAACGGAAGAGTACAAAACCAGCCGCTACCCATTTCCAATCAAAAATGGAGATACCTAACATGGGTACAATCAGCATCGTTATCCAGAAACCAACAAATTCATCCCAAACGATAGAGCCATGATCATGGACTTTCATATCATCAGACGTGATTTGACAGATTTTCACACCAACAACGGCTGACGCAAGAATAACGACAATGAATAACCACAGAGGAAGCTGAACCAATAACAGATAAAATGGAATCGACGCTAACGTACCCATTGTTCCTGGAATAATGGGCGAAAGTCCACTCCCAAATCCCGTCGCTAAAAGGTGCCAAGGGTTTTGCAAAGAAATTCTAGAAAGAGGGTTTGTCATTGTTTTCCCTTAAAATGATCGTATCCATTCAGTTGCCAGTCCAGTACTTTATCACCCTTTCTTAACTCAAACGTGCCAATAGGACGAATTTGACCAATACACGTGATTTTTGTGCCCGTATGACTTAGGGCGCTTTCGATGGACCCTTTATTGTATTCTGGCACAGTAAAGCACAGCTCATACTCTTCCCCACTGGTTAACGCATATTGCTGTGCAACGGATTGATCTTGGGTAAAACCCATCAACTCTTTAGAGAGTGGTAGCGCATCGACATCAATGGACGCACCGACCCCTGAGCGAGTCATAATATGACCGAGGTCGGAAACAAGCCCATCGGAAATATCAATCGCGGAAGAAGCCAAATTAAGCAGAGCTTGCCCTACGAGCACCCGAGGTGAAGAGAGATAATGGCGTTCTTCCAAAACCCTTGCGTACTGTTTATGCGCCTTCACGTTATCTAAGATGACATCCAAACCTGCTTTGCTGTCGCCCAGATCACCAGTGACATATATCCAGTCCCCTACTTTTGCTCCACTGCGGCGTAGCGCTTTTTCTTCTGGTACAAAACCCTGCACAGTTAAAGTGAGACTAAGTGGGCCTTTGGTTGTGTCACCACCGATCAATTGCAGGCCGAAGTAGTCTGCTAAACGAAAAAACGAATCACAAAACGGAGCGAGCCATTCTTCATTAGGTTCTGGCATCGTTAATGCGAAAGAGACCCATGCTGGCGTTGCTCCCATTGCAGATAAATCACTGATATTTGAGGCCAACGCTTTATGAGCAACCCAACTAGGGTTAGCATCCGCGAAGAAGTGAGTCCCCGCGACAAGCGTATCAGTGCTAATTGCGATGGCAACATTACTGGGGCTTTTCACTAATGCACAGTCATCACCCGCGGCAAGTAAGACATCTTTACGCTGCGATTGACGACCAACAAAATACTTATCAATTAGATTAAACTCACCAGACATAATAAATGCTCATACCCTTTAAGACAAACAAGAGAAGGACGCAACTTAAGGTAAACAACCCCTTTAATCGCCCAGTATTAGTCATAAAAAAGGCCAGCATAAGCTGACCTATTTTGATTATTACTTTTTATTTCTTCTTACGAACGTGCGGTGCAGCCTTATCAAGGACACCATTCACGAACTTGTGGCTATCTTCAGCTGCGAATACTTTTGCAAGTTCAATCGCTTCATTAATGACCACTTTGTAAGGTACATCTTCACGACGAGTCATCTCGTACATAGCAAGACGAAGTAAAGCCAGTTCCATCAGATCCAAATCCTGCATAGGACGAGAAACGAATGGACGAAGTTTACTATCTAATTCCATGTGACTTAGAGCAACACCAGTTAATAGGTCGCGAAAGTATGCTACATCGGTTTCTGGTGCAATCAGAGCAGGCTCTGCGGCATGATGCTCTTCTTCATCATACTTTCCACCAGATATAAACTGTTCTTCAACTACAGCAACATTTTCTTTACTAATTTGCCAAGAATAAATTGCTTGTAGAGCAAATTGACGTGCATTACGACGTGCGGCTGGTTTCACACTGGCCCCCATTAGGAATCGATTTCAGAAAGAACGTTGATCATCTCAAGTGCGCTTAGTGCAGCTTCTGCACCTTTGTTACCAGCCTTGGTTCCTGCGCGTTCAATAGCTTGATCGATGGTATCAACAGTAAGGACACCGAATGCTACTGGAAGACTAAATTCCATAGACACTTGTGCCAAACCTTTATTACATTCACTACAAACATAGTCGAAATGAGGCGTACCGCCACGAATTACTGTGCCTAAAGATACAATCGCATCGAATTGACCAGTCTTCGCTACGCGCTGAGCTACCAACGGCAGTTCAACGGCACCAGGACAACGAACAACAGTAATGTTGTCTTCACTTACTTGCCCATGACGCTTTAAAGTATCGATTGCACCAGAAAGCAGGCTTTCGTTAATAAAACTGTTGAAACGAGCAATAACGATAGCAATTTTTGCATTTGGCGCTGGGAAGCCACCCTCGATCACTTTCATAAGCCTTCCTTTAACTATGTTCATCAAGTGAGAATCGCCGGATTCTAGCATAAAACTGTGAGCAATATCTAATAGATATTAAAGTTTATACGAACCTTCGGCTTGTCTATTTTAAATGTCTGACAGCGATAAGAAATCGCTGTTATCGATAAAAAAGGAAGCAAACGCTTCCTTTATATTTGTCAGTAAAGTAAAACCACTGGGTACGCAGCATTGCACACCCCAATGACTATTCACATACGTATTCAACCACATTTAGACCAAAACCACCAAGTGCATGGTAACGTTTTGAGCTAGAAGACAATAAACGCATATCGGTCACACCGAGATCCGCTAAAATTTGAGAACCAACACCAACGCGGCGTGACGTTCCTTGCTTTTTAGCCATCGTCGGCGCTTCGCCTTTATCTTGAGCTTCGAAGACTTTCACTTTATGAATGAGGGAATCAGGCGTTTCTTCATTGCCTAAAATCACCAACACTCCACCTTCTGAGCCAATGCGATTCATGGCTGATTCTAATGTCCAACTGCGCTCGGTTCCGCGATCGGAGTGTAATAAGTCGGTGAAAGTATCGTGCAGATGCACACGGACTAGCGGTGCTTGAGCGGCTTCATCTTGAACCAGGTCGCCCTTAACTGCTTCTCCTTTAACCACTTTTCCTTTAATCATGGCGTGATGAATTTGGTTATCGATTGTGTCTCTGAACGTGACCAACTCAAAATCGCCAAATTCTGTCGGCAATTTGCATTGACCAACACGCTCTATCGTTGTTTCTGTGTTGTTTCGATACTCAATCAGATCCGCGATGGTGCCTAACTTGACATCATGCTTTTTAGAAAAGACTTCTAAATCTGGACGACGCGCCATAGTGCCGTCATCATTTAGAATTTCAACAATAACGGAAGCAGGCTCTAAACCTGCTAATCGACCTAAATCGCAGCCCGCTTCAGTGTGACCTGCTCGCGTCAATACTCCACCGTCTTGAGCGGTCAGAGGGAAAATATGCCCTGGTTGAACAAGATCCGCGGCTTTGGCGTCTTTTGCAACCGCCGCTTGAACTGTCACCGCTCTATCAGATGCTGAAATGCCGGTAGTGACTCCCTCAGCCGCTTCAATCGATACTGTAAAGTTGGTCGTAAACTGGGCGTTGTTATCTTGCACCATCGGAGGTAACCCCAATCGTTCACAACGCTCTTTTGTCATTGTTAAGCAGATTAATCCACGCCCATGAGTCGCCATAAAGTTAATCGCTTCTGGCGTTATGTGCTCTGCGGCCATGATCAAATCGCCTTCATTTTCTCGGTCTTCGTCATCCATAAGAATAACCATTTTACCAAGGCGAATATCTTCAATAATTTCTTCTGGCGTGCTAATTGACATGCTTAATTCCTATATTCCAATGTCTAAGTTCTCTTGCTTCTTCAATGACAGCAAACATGAACACTCAATTACCAATAGAGACGGCCTCTTAGGCAAAGCCGTTTTGTTGTAAAAACTCCATGCTCAAACGAGATTGGGGCTCGGATTGCTCTTGCTGACCTTGAAGTAACCTTTCCATGTAACGCGCAAGCAGATCTACTTCAAGGTTGATCTTGCGGCCCACTTGGAAATCGTTAATCGTGGTTTCTTCACCCGTGTGAGGCACGATGGTGAGTTTAAAGGCATTCTTACGTAAGTCATTTACGGTTAAGCTAATACCATCGACGGTAATTGAACCTTTTTCTGCAACATACTTTGATAGTTCGGACGGCATTGCTACCCAAAACTCAATCGCTCGGCCAACTTGATGACGCTCGATAATTTCACCGACTCCATCAACATGCCCCGAGACGATATGCCCACCAAATCGAGTGGTTGGTAACATCGCTTTTTCTAAGTTGACCTTATCGCCCGTTTTATAATCGGTAAAACCTGTTTTATTCAATGTTTCTAAAGAAAGGTCTGCGGTATAACTCGACGAATTGAAGTCGACAACGGTCAAACATACACCATTGGTTGCAATACTATCACCCAATTTCACGTCGGACATATCAAGTTTACCGACATTGACCGTAACGCTAATATCTTCACCTTTCGGTACGATAGAGGCGATACTGCCCACTGTTTCTACTATTCCTGTAAACATGCTATTTATCTTTTTGTTTTAGTGTTGCTACGATTCGAATATCTGGCCCCACTTGACGCAGGTCTTTGATGGATAATTCATGAGTATCGCTCATCGATTCAAGCCCAAGGGCACCAAAGAGGCCACGGCCATCACTGCCCATAATTTTGGGCGCCAAATACAGTATAAGCTCATCAACAAGGTCAGCGTTAATCAATGATTTCGCCAGTGTCGCCCCCGCTTCAACCCAGATGCTGTTGATATTGTGGCATTCTACTAAGTCTTGAAATGTTTTGTCTAAATCAATCTGTCCGCTTTGATTTAACCTGGCAACGATATCTCCCGTTTCAGACACCGTAATAACCGCCCCAGGCGACTGATATAAATTCAGTGACGCCGAAAGTTGTCGTTGACGATCTAGAATCACACGAGCGGGTTGACGAACCTCATTAGCAAGGTATTCAGATTGAATACTGGCCGGCAAGTCGTCCCAGCGTACATTTAGTGAGGCATTATCTTCGATGACTGTCTTACTGGTTGATAATATTGCGCATGACTTTGCTCGATACGCTTGAACGTTTTGACGAGACTGAGGAGACGTAATCCATTGGCTGACCCCATTACTGAGTGCCGTTTGTCCATCTAAGCTCGCGGCCATTTTGAGCTGAACGAATGGGCGACCCGTTTTCATGCGTTTGATAAAAGCCGGGTTCAATGCTTCTGCATCCGATTCAAGTAAACCCACGTCGACCAAGATGCCTGCCTGTCGAAGCATGTCGATACCTCGGCCAGCCACTTGCGGATTTGGGTCTTGCATGGCACACACCACACGGCTGACACCTGCATTAATGAGGCCTTCTGCACATGGTGGCGTTCGGCCATAGTGAGAACAAGGCTCTAACGTAACGTAAGCCGTTGCTCCGACAGATTGACTACCCGCCATACGAAGAGCATGCACTTCAGCGTGAGGTTCACCAGCTCGCTTATGGAAGCCTTCTCCGACGACTTGGCCTTCAGACACAATAACGCACCCAACATTAGGATTAGGTGCCGTGGTGTACATCCCTTTTTTTGCTAACGTAATAGCATGGGACATCATTTTAGAATCGAATGTTGAAAACTGGGGCATGATTTGTGGGCTTAATCTTCTAGTTTTGCTATTTCTTCACCGAACTCACGAATATCTTCAAAACTACGATATACGGAAGCAAAACGGATATAGGCGACTTTATCGAGTTCTTTGAGTTGATCCATAACCAGGTTCCCAATCATGTCACTCGGCACTTCACGTTCACCTGTTGCTCGAAGCTGAGATTTTATCATGCTGATAGCAAGCTCAATCGAATCGGCACTGACTGGGCGTTTTTCTAAAGCTCTCTGAACACCACCAACCATTTTGTCTTCATTAAATGGTTCACGATTGCCGTTTGTTTTGATCACTTTAGGCATCACCAGTTCAGCCGTTTCAAATGTGGTGAATCGCTCACTACACGCTAGGCATTGTCGACGGCGACGAACCTGATGGCCATCAGCAACGAGTCTAGAATCAATTACTTTTGTGTCGTTCTCAGAACAGAATGGACAGTGCATATTACCTCCAAGTGATTGAATGCCAGTGTAACGGAATTACTCTTACTAAGAAAAGCAAAAGGGGCAACACGCCCCTTTAAAATCATAGAATCCTGAGATACTTCAAGCTATGAAAGTCTGAACCTCCCACTCTCGCAAAAAGTAGCCTCGATTATGAGCCCGTCATCATTTTTTCGACTGATATTATGGACGAGTCAAATAATCGGCTTTTCCTACCCACTTATAGCTTGTTAATTCTTCAAGTCCCATCGGGCCACGAGCATGAAGTTTTTGCGTGGAAACCGCCACTTCAGCACCCAAACCAAACTGTGCACCATCAGTAAAACGGGTAGACGCATTCACGTAAACGGCCGCGGAACCCACTGAGTTTATAAATATTTCTGAATTCTGTAAGCTGTTGGTCATGATCGCATCAGAATGACTGGCGTTATGGATTCGCATATGGTCGATGGCTTCTTTAACATCGGCGACCACTTTAACCCCAAGCGTGTAAGCAAGCCATTCTGTATCAAAATCGCCTTGCTCTGCCTCGCGGACATTGCCTGCATCGCCCAGCAATGATTTTGCCTTAGGCTCTGCCACAAAGCTGACTTTGTCACTCATGCGCTGTGCGATTTTTGATAAAAACTCGGCCGCTACCTTTTGGTGGACAAGTAATGTATCAAGTGAGTTACAAGCTGATGGGCGCTGAACTTTTGAGTTTTCCACAACATTCAGAGAACGTTCCAAATCTGCACTCTCATCGACAAAGATATGGCTAATACCAAAACCGCCGATGATGACCGGAATCGTACTGTTCTCTTTACACATTTTATGTAAGCCAGCACCGCCTCTCGGAATGATCATATCAACATATTCATCAAGTTTAAGCAGTTGTGAAACAAGCTCACGATCCGGTTTTTCGATGTATTGCACAGAGGCAGCAGGAAGCTTTGCTTTCTCTAACGCAGATTGAATCACTTTGACCAGTTCCATATTGGAAAAGAAGGTTTCTTTGCCACCACGAAGAATACTGGCATTACCCGTTTTCAAACACAGGGCAGCGATATCTATCGTGACATTCGGGCGAGCTTCATAGATCACCCCTACCACGCCCAAAGGGACACGACGGCGTGACAATGACATGCCATTTTCCAGCATTTTACTGTCGATCTCGCTACCAACGGGATCATTCAAACTGATCACATTACGAACATCATTAGCGATGCCTGCTAAACGTTCTTTATTAAGCAGCAAGCGATCCAACAACGCATCGGTTAAGCCCGCTTCACGCCCAAGTTGAATATCCTTTTCATTGGCCGTTAGAATAGTATCGGTGTTCGCTTCTAGCTCATCAGCAATAATCGCTAGCGCGTGATTTTTTTGTTTGGTTGAAGCTGTTGCTAATTCAAAGGCCGCATTTTTTGCCGCCTGACCCATATTAAGTAAGTCCACTTTAAAATCCTCTTTTTATTCTTGAATTATAACCAGATCATCACGGTGGATAACTTCAGAACCATAGTCATGGCCAAGAATAGTAATAATGTCTTTGCTGTGTTTTCCTGCAATTTTTGCCAAGTCGTCGCTGGAATAACTGGTGATTCCTCGGGCAATCAAAGCACCATTGGTATCAACAAGGCGAGAGACCTCTCCTCGGGCAAACTCACCACGGACTTTAATCACCCCTTTGGCAAGCAAACTGCTTCCTTTCGTTAACACCGCTCGCATCGCTCCATCATCAATCACAATGTCACCCGATGCAGAAGGGCCAGCCAAGATCCAACGCTTTCGGTTTTCTAGCGCCTCAGCCAATGGAAGAAACCTCGTTCCTTGAGGCGCATCACTTAAAGCATCAAAGATAACGTTCTCAGCACTTCCCGCAGCGATGATCACTTCAATTCCTGCACGTCTGGCAATATCAGCGGCCTGGAGTTTTGTGGCCATTCCGCCAGTCCCTAGAGTGGTTCCGCTGTCACCGGCGATTTTGCGTAAAGTGTCGTCAATCGTACGCACTTCTTTGATCAGTTCTGCATTTGGGTCTTTGCGCGGATCCGCAGTAAACAGACCTTTTTGATCCGTCAGCAACAGTAATTTATCAGCACCGCACAATATCCCGACCAAAGCCGATAGGTTATCATTATCGCCGACTTTTATTTCACTAGTTGCAACAGCATCGTTCTCATTTACAACAGGAATGATGTCATTATCGACTAACGCATTGATGGTATCGCGAGCATTTAAAAATCGTTCTCGATCATCTAAATCGGCCCGAGTTAACAACATTTGGCCGATTTTCATGCCGTAAATGGCAAACAAAGACTCCCAAACTTGGATCAATTGGCTCTGTCCTACTGCGGCGAGTAGCTGCTTACTGGACATTGCGTTGGGGAGTGCGGGGTAGCCTAGGTGCTCACGTCCTGCTGCGATAGCGCCAGAAGAGACGATGACGATAGAGTGGCCGAGTTTCTTTAACTCTGCACATTGACGCACAAGTTCCACCATATGAGCTCGATCAAGAGCCCGAGTACCACCTGTGAGTACGCTAGTACCTAATTTCACAACCACTGTTTTAGACTGGATTGTGCTTCCGCTTTGCTGCTTTGTTGTCATGATATTTTTGATAAGAAATACGATAAGACCTGATGTTTTAACAATCAATGCTGGATTTAACAAGTAGAAAAGGTGCTCGAAGCACCTTTTTATTTAAAGTCGATCGGTTTTTGCTAATTTTAGACGAATTCAACAGACTCTTTGTGCAATTCGACCTTCATATCAAACTTGTCTTCAAGTGTTTTGATTAGCTTGGCATGGAAGTCATCTTGAGTGCGATTCACCTCTGCAATGGCCTTTTTCGGTATTGCTACCACGTCCCAGTTACCGGCTAAGTTATAGCGCCCAGTAAAGTATTTGGCTTTAAAGGTTTGCTCAAACTGCTCTAACTCGAGCCACCACCCCCAGAATTCGCGTTCTTCGGGGGACTTTTTATCGTTAACACAAACAGATAGGCAATCGAATAGATAATTGCCTTCACTGCATTGATTCTCTCTTAAGTAAGGCCCAACAGCTTTTAAAGTACTTAATATGCGATAGTGAGTCGGCAACTTTGTAGCTTCTGCCATATAAATTACTCCATTAGTGATTAGCGATGATAATTTTTATAATTATGTGGTTATTTATCAACCATCTATATCATGCTTAACCAATAGCGGAGAAATGTCATCTATATAATTCGTCTTCCATCCATTTTATTGCTAAAGCGAGGGATTGCTCATATCCTTCTGAAATTGTTTTGTTATTTATTTTCGTCGCCTTTCCATATTGGCTATATAGTGCTACCAGCTGATTATCGCTATGAGGGGAAATGGGATCGCCGTCTAGGCTCATCGCCAAAATAGGCACTTTAGTTTTTCGGTTAGAAACAACACCCTGCACTTTCAGTGACCACGCCATGAGTAACCCTGATAAGCTTTCAATGTCCACCACTTGCTTTCCAATACGCGAAGCCAGCAAATCCAAATACATTTTAGACATTTTTTTCAATTTCTTCGGAGAAGCTAAAAGATCGTGAATGGGAGCCCCCATCGACACGCATGCCTTGATCTTGCTCTGCTCTAAGAAAGACAAACGTACCATGGCATTCCCGCCAAAGCGGAACCCCATTAGACCCACTTTGTAGTGATCAACCCAAGGAATATTTGGAAGTTCGTCTAGTACTGCCTGATGAAGGCAAGACGTATCTTCAGTTAGAGGCCAATGACTGCTATGGCCAATAGAAGGCATATCAACCGTCAACATAGCAATGTTTTTCGGAGCGAGATGATCTCGAAACAAACGCCACATATCACTTTGTAGTGAGTCGAGACCTGCACTGACGATAATCACCGGTTGTGGCTGAAGAGTGTTGGTGGCGTGTAAATTAGCTATTATTTTTCTTTTCCCGTAAGGCACTTCTATGCGCTTGACGACAAATTTACTTTTTTTCGCCGCCTCACTGTAAGCAGCATTTGCTTGCACTTGGGCTTGAAGTGATAAGTTGTCATTTTTTAGGTGTGGATAACCTGCAATGCTATAGCATAATGATGCAGTAAATAGCTCATCAGCCCCTTTTTCACCGTCAAGCTCTCTGCCCTTTTTTTGGTGCTCAGCGCCAAGCTTTCCCCACTCATACGCCCAGTTACCACTGCGAAAACCGATAACAGTATCCAGCCAGTGCTCATGGGTACGCGAGTGCGTCGATGAAGCGATGCGAGCGAATACCGCCTCTTGCTCAATCGGGTCAATCCCCTGCCACGCCCACTGCATGCGGCGTAGATTGCGATACCATGCGCCATTATTGATTTTTTCCTCAAGGAAAGGCTGACTACTTGGCATATATTGAGTCAACGCTGACGTTTCTTTTGCTTGTTTGTGTTTAACAAAAAGAGTTTCAGATAAGTTCTTATCACTTTTGTCTGACATAGAATTCCCTAGTACGCCGCTTTACAAGAAGGGCAAAAAAAAATGACCCACAACAGGGTCATTTTTCATGATTTCCGCTAATAAGCAATTATTTTTGCTTGCGGTTAATAGGTTCAGCATATTGAATAGCTGTATCCCATGGCTGTTCAATCCACGTATCTTGTGGAATATCAACGATGTAGTCATCAAGTAGGTCTGAACCTGAAGGCTTAGCACATACCGCAATAAGCTTCGCTTTTGGATACATTTCACGCAGCTTACGTGCCGTGTCACCGCTATCGACTAAGTCTTCTACTATAAGAAAACCTTCGCCGTCACCTTCGGGTGCTTTTACTACGGTCATATCATGTTGATGGTCATGATCGTAGCTAGAGATACAGATAGTATCTACATATCGAATACCAAGTTCACGAGCTAAGATAGCAGCAGGAACAAGCCCGCCGCGGCTAACACCTAGGATACCTTTCCATTGTTCTGCTGGCATTTGCTTTTCAGCTAATTGACGGCAGTAAGTTTGCATGTTGTCCCAAGTGATAACGAATTTATTGCTCATTGTATAAACCTAATAATTTTAAAATATGAATGTTGTTATTCTACGATGTACTTAATGATAAAAATGGCCGACATTACCCAAACACTTAGAGAAACGTCGCGACCCTTACCACTCAATGCTTTAATCGCTGCATAGCTAATAAAACCTAGCGCGATTCCTTCAGCAATAGAGAAGGTGAGTGGCATCAACAAGCAAGTCACAACTACGGGTGCCGCTTCTGTCAAGTCACGCCAATCAATGCTCACTAAACCTGAAAGCATTAATATCGCAACATAAAATAACGCACCAGTTGTTGCATACGCCGGGATCATACCAGCAAGTGGCGAGAAGAATAATGCAAGAATGAATAAAATGCCAACTACAACCGCAGTTAATCCGGTACGGCCACCGGCTGAAACGCCAGCCACACTTTCAATATAAGAAGTGGTATTTGAGGTACCAAGCAAAGCACCGACAGAGGTTGCTGTTGAATCCGCTAGAAGAGCACGATTCAAACGAGGGATTTTCCCCTCTTTATCGATTAAGTCAGCCTTTTGAGCAACGCCAACCAGCGTACCTGCGGTATCAAACAGATCAACAAATAGGAACGCAAATACAACTGAAATCATACCCACTTCAAATACCGCTGAGAAATCAAGCTGCATAAAGGTTGGAGCAATGCTCGGTGGTGCAGACATAATGCCTCCCCATTGAACATCACCAAACACTAAACCTAGCGCTGTAACCACTAGAATCGCTATCATTACCGCGCCTTTAAGACCGCGGTGAACCAATGAAATCGTTAGGAAGAAGCCGATGGCGGCTAACACCGCTGATAGAGATGTGATATCACCCATTGAAACAAGTGTCGCTGGGTTATCAACGACGATGCCTGCGTTTTTCAAACCAATTAACGCTAGAAACAGACCGATACCAGCAGAAATACCGGTTCGTAATGACATAGGAATGGAATTGATAATCCATTCACGGATCTTGAAGATGCTTAAAAGAATAAATAAAACACCTGACACAAAAACCGCAGCAAGAGCGACTTGCCATGTGTAGCCCATACCTAGAACAACCGCGTAGGTAAAGAAGGCATTTAGTCCCATGCCAGGCGCTTGGGCAATTGGGTAATTCGCTACAAAGCCCATAATGAAACAGCCAATAGCTGCGGCAAGACATGTCGCGACAAATACGGCGCCATGATCCATCCCTGCATCAGCGAGCATTGCTGGGTTAACAAAAATAATGTAAGCCATCGTTAGGAATGTCGTAACACCTGCAATGATCTCAGTCTTCACGTTCGTACCGTGTTCACTGAGTTTAAATAGCCTTTCGAGCATGATCGGGTCCTATAAGGGTAAAAAGTAAACGGTTGCGTAATCGATTGGCGTAAATTATAGAGTTATCAAATAACAAATTCCAGATAGAATTATGACTCTAATGAATATTTACGTATCGGCATGGTCATTGAGCAACAACCAACGCCAATAGAACAAGAGTAAAAACCTTAAAAATAAAACACTTAAGTAAATAGAGTAAAATATTGGCAATGGTGATTTTTTAGACCATGTTCTAAACTTTCAAAGTATTTTGAGGAAAAAACAAAAGGAAGGGATTGATTATGATGGCATAGAGGTTAAAGAAATGTTCTAAATATTAAAACCCAGCGTTATCGATTAAACCTAAGCCCGTGACTATTGCTCAGATAAAAAAACGCCACTCAAATTGAGTGGCGGTTGAATCATCTCAGCCATTAAGCTGTAAAAAAATTCCAATATATAGGGGTAAAACGTGTCGAGTATCCCGTTAGTGGCTACTCATAGTTTTGGTGATTAATAACCAAAACTGATTGGGTATACAAAGTCGCTAGTGTAAACATTGCTGTTAGTCCAGAACGTTGTAGTTGGTAAACTTTTCATAACTATCACCTTAAAATCAATTAAATACCATTTGATTCTCAGTTCCATGGAGGCGATTAACGGACTCATCCTTTGAGCATTTTTTCTTCTTTCTGAAGTTGAGTATTAATATACCACCAAGAAATTTAATTACAACAACAAAGTGATGCAAATCACAAAAAAACCCATAACAGACTCAAATTGTGTAATTAAATTACAAAAAAAACACTATTCAAACTGAATGACAGCTGAAAGATAGGGATGTTGTTTCACTTAACAACCCAATAGCACCCGCCAATTCCATAATCCATTAAGGCTGTTGGTCACTTAGGCTACTCGCTGACCTAAGGTAATGGTATGCTGAGTACACGAGATTTTAAGCAGGGCAATAGATAGTCAAACAGTCTACTTCCTTGCATTAAACCCTATATAAATCTCAACAAAACAACATAAAGGAGTTAACCATGCCTGAGTTTCATTCTGAAATTAGTCGTTTATCACCCGCTTCAATTTGGCAGTTTTTCGATAAAATCTGTTCTATTCCCCACCCTTCTAAGCATGAAGAAGAGCTGGCTCAATACATCATTAGCTGGGCAAAAGCAGAAGGTCTTGATGTTCGCAGAGATCCGACGGGGAATGTCTTTATCAAAAAACCAGCCACACCAGGAATGGAAAACAGAAAAGGTGTTGTTCTCCAGGCTCATATTGATATGGTGCCACAAAAAAATGAAGATACCGTGCACGACTTCGCCAAGGATCCTATTCAGCCATACATTGATGGCGAGTGGGTCACAGCAAAAGGGACGACATTAGGTGCCGATAATGGCATTGGTATGGCATCGTGTCTGGCGGTTCTAGCTTCAAGCGAGCTTAAACACGGCCCACTAGAGGTCTTACTGACTGTCGATGAAGAAGCAGGAATGACGGGTGCTTTTGGTTTAGAAGCGGGTTGGTTAGAAGGTGACATTCTTCTCAACACTGATTCAGAACAGGAAGGCGAAGTCTATATGGGATGTGCTGGAGGTATTGATGGTTCAATGACGTTTAATATTCAGCGCGAAGCGATCCCAACCGGATATGTTACTCATAAATTGGCGTTAAAAGGTCTAAAGGGTGGTCACTCCGGCTGCGATATTCATACTGGCCGTGGCAATGCCAATAAACTCATTGCTCGTTTTCTTGCCGGGCATGCTCAAGAACTGGACCTACGATTAATTGGTTTCACTGGCGGTAGCCTTCGCAATGCTATTCCTCGCGAAGCCACGATCACCGTCGCGATCCCAGCGGATAACCAAACAAAGCTAGACGAGCTATTCAGTTTCTACACTTCCATGCTAAAAGACGAACTTGGCAACGTTGAAACGGACATCACTTCAATCAACGAAGCTTACTCTTCGACTGAGCAAGTTATCGCGACGGCTGATCAACAACGTTTCATTGCTGCGCTCAATGCTTGCCCTAACGGCGTGATCCGTATGAGTGATGACATTGACGGAGTGGTTGAAACCTCACTCAACGTTGGCGTAGTCACCACCGAAGAGAGCACTATCACGGTGTTATGTTTGGTTCGTTCTTTGATTGATTCTGGTCGAACTCAAGTTGAAGGAATGCTGGCGTCTGTTGCGGAGTTGGCAGGTGCAAGCATGGCATTCTCTGGCGCATACCCGGGCTGGAAGCCAGACGCTGACTCAGAAATCATGGTCATTTTCAGAGATATGTACGAAGGTATCTACGGCCATAAGCCCAATATTATGGTTATTCACGCCGGTTTAGAATGTGGGTTATTTAAAGAACCTTACCCAGAGATGGATATGGTCTCTTTTGGTCCAACGATCAAATTCCCTCACTCTCCCGATGAGAAAGTAAAAATCGATACGGTTGCTCTATATTGGCAGCAAATGGTCGCGCTATTGGAAGCTATCCCAGAAAAATCGTAATCAGTTCCACTGCCTTACCTGAAATAAAAAGCCGAGTCAGATGATGACTCGGCTTTTTATGTTCAGGCTCGGTGACCTTACATCGTCGATGCACTCGAATCCTTCAACACATTAGCCAAAAGAAGCCCAAATAACGGTAGCCACTAATACTGGGCAAACAAACTTGATATAAGCGGGCCACAGTTTTCCAAACCAACCTTGTGTAAATTCAGGGCAGCCTTGCTCAATCTCTTTGATTTTGCCATTTCTACTCCATACCCAACCACCAAATAGACAGAACAATAAAGCAGCAAATGGTTGTAGATATTGCGTTGCGACCATTGCCACCAGCCCAAACAGTTCAGCGAAATTATAGACAATAACCACACTCACGAGAGCAATAAGTCCACCAAGTACCCAGCTCGTTGGCGCACGAGATGTTTTGAAACGCTCTCCCACCAAAGCAACTGGACATTCCAGCATAGAGATAGAAGATGTGAGCGCGGCAATAGTGAGTAGTAAGAAGAAGACAACAGCAAATAACTGGCCCAATAAACCTAAGCTATCAAACATCAGTGGGAGTACGGTAAAAACAAGGGTGTCGGAGTTAAGCAATGAACCATCTTCAGCGTAAATCTGCACTCCTTTCTGCATAGCGACAAACATCGCTGGCATCACCACTAACCCAGCAATAAAGGCGACTCCAGTATCAACCAAAGTTACATTCATGGCCATTTTAGGTAAATTCTCTTTCTTACTTAAATACGAGCCATAAATCAGCATTGAACAACCACCAATGGTTAAAGAAAAGAAGCCCTGCCCCATTGCCGCTAGAATCAGTTTTCTATCTAAGACTTTTTCAAAATCAGGAACCAGGTAGTGCTTCAAGCCTTCAATTGCTCCTGATTGCATCATGATATAGACAAACAAAAGTGCAAAAAGAACCAGCAATGCAGGCATTAAGCGTCGAGACCACTTTTCAATCCCCTGCTTTACACCGCCTTGAACAATTAAAATCGTTAACACATAAAAAACAAGGGTGCCAAAGAGATTTCGTTCAACGCTAAACCCTTTGAACCAAGCCGTCGTTGCTTCCATTCCCAATAGATCAGTGATAGCGCCAATAAGAAAACTGATTAACCAGCCACCGACTACACTGTAGAAAGCAAGTACCGCACAGGGAACGGTTAATCCCAACCAACCAATACTGCTGCCAAGCTTCTTGGCCAATGAGTTATCCGTCAGTGAACGCATACTGTCAACAGGGTTAGCTTGTCCCGCTCGACCAATCGCCAGTTCTACTACTAGCATTGGAAAAGCAACAACCAAAATCATCAATAAATAAACCAGTAAGAAGGCTCCGCCACCATTACTCGCCACTTGAGTTGGGAAGCCCCAAATGTTACCAAGCCCAACAGCGGCACCTGCGGCCGCGAGAATGAATCCAATTCGAGAACTAAAATGCTCTCGTTGTGACGAACTTTGCCCAGACATAAAACTTCTACCAACGCATCATTAAACTAGTGTGCTAGTACGATATTGATAAATGAATAACAAAACAATGCCGAAGAGCAATAATTATACAAATGTACGCCCATTTGCAGTAGTTCAAACTGTAAAAATAGGCGTACATTAGTGAGAGGTTCCATTAAAAGGCCAAAACAACCGATAATCTGATGTTGATTCTAATACTGGTACTGAAAGTAGTGGTGGCGCTGAAACTAGTGCCGGTACGGCTAAACATGAACTGTTTCCTTTTGTAGAAAACACTCAGTCCGTTAAGCAATCCGTTCTTTAAGCAATTCGTTCTTTAAGTAATCCGTTCTTTAAGTAATCCGTTCTTTAAGTACTCTGCCCTTTAAATAGGTCTGCTTGTTAAATAAAAAAACGCCTATTCGATAGGCGCTTTCCGTAGTCATTCAATCATTGAAACTCACTACTCAACTCAACTCAACTCAACTCAACAGAGTCTCTCATTTAAATAGTGAAGACTTGATAATCTTTTAGTTCAGGAATCTTCAGGTGCAATTGTTGTTCTTGCCCTGCCATATCATCTAACGATTCACAAAGCTCTTCCGCCTGTTTTTGCACCTCTTGATTGTGCTCTTTTAATCGCTGCTCTACTTTGATTTTAATTTCAGCAAGACTATCTGCAAGCTCAGTTAAGTTCAGCCCACCATCATTTTGCATTTTTTCACTCATGGCATTAAACGCGCTTGAGATAAATTCTTGATTGAAGATCTCTTTTGCCTTTTCAAAATCGTCACTCCACGACTGCGTCATCGAGTCAAAGCTATCCGCCGGTAGCACTAAATCTCCATCTTTATAGTAACGAGCTTCAACGTCGGCTAAAAACGCACTGACCGAGGCTTTTACCTCTTCGAAGGCTTCAGGGGAATCCATGCTTTCGGCAATATCATCAACAATATCATTCACTAGTGCCACGCTATCACTGGCGACTTGTTTTGCTTTAGGTAGGTAACTGCTGATCTCTTCACGGTACTTTTTCAGGGCGGCCTGCTGTTCTGGGTTAAGAGGGACCTTATCTCCTAGAATGAATAAATCATTGTTTTCATCAACAACAGCGCTATCACCATTCTCTTTCACAACTTCAAACTGAGCATCGTTTAAATGGATTTCATTGTTCAAATTCACCTTACATTGCCCAGCCCACGCAGCTTGGCTCATCACTGCTTGACTCATCAATAAGGAAAGAAACAGTAGACCTTTTTTCATTTTATTATTCATCCTGTTATCCATTTATATCTCTTCTTCAACGTTGAAGCTCTTAATACCAATCACTAATTAATGCCAATCTCTAATTAGCAGTAATCTCTAGTGAATATCAATAATCTCATAATCATAGACTGAATCGCCGACCTTGAGTTCCACTTCATCACCCAGCTCTTTCCCCAACATCGCTTTGCCTAATGGAGCGAGAGGCGTAATGACCGACACGATATGCTCTTGCCATTTTACCGTCACACCACCAGAACACGGCCCCATAAATAAATGCTTGGTCTTCTCATCATCGCATAACAAGGTGACACACGAACCTAAAGCGACCTTCTCATCTTTTGAATCATGAATGATCATGGATTCGAACTGTTGTATCTCTTTTTCACACTCTTGAACCCGTAGCGCCTGACCATGAGCCAAATAAGAAGCCTCTAACGCGAGTGTGTCATATTTATGCTCTGGGACTGTTTCTTCGTCCGTCGCGGCATCAATCGCACGCTGAGTCGCTGATTTAGCGATTTCCCACTTTTCATTGAGTGAAATGAGGATTATTTGTTTTAGCTCTAATTTGTTCATACCGAAACAATCAATTTAGCAAGGAGCAACAGAATAGAATCAGGTAGAATCGAGCGCAAGCTTTTATAGGAATTAGGGTCAGACATGATTGAGCAGTCATTAAAACAAACATTTGGGTTTGATACGTTAAGAAGCGGTCAGAAGTTGGTGATTGATGCCGTGCTTTCAGGACAATCATGTGCCGCTATTTTCCCCACGGGCGCAGGAAAATCTTTATGTTACCAACTACCCGCACTGCACCTGCCCCATCTAACTCTGGTGATATCTCCGCTCCTCGCCTTGATGAAAGATCAGCTCAGCTTTCTTCACCGCCATGGCATTGCAGCGGCTTCCATTGATTCCAGCCAAGACAAGCAGCAGACTCAGCAAGTGATGACGGATGCACGTAGCGGGAAACTGAAGATACTGATGATTTCTGTAGAGCGACTCAAGAACGAACGTTTTCGTCAGTTTATCTCTCAAGTTCCTATCTCTTTGCTCGTCATTGATGAAGCCCACTGTATTTCCGAATGGGGGCATAATTTTCGACCTGACTATCTAAAGATCCCTCATTACCAGAAAGTGCTCAATATCCCACAAACCCTGCTGCTAACCGCAACCGCCACCACGGATGTTGTGAAAGACATGCAACGTAAATTTGAGATTTCTCAAGACAATACCGTCATTACAGGGTTTTACCGAAATAATCTCAATTTGAATATTCTACCCTGTGAACAACACGACAAACTCACTCAGCTCAATACGATCATTCAAGCTGCGCCGGTTTCTCCGACCATTGTTTATGTCACGCTTCAATACAGTGCCGAGTACCTTGCTCAGCAATTGCAGCAAACGGGTATTTCAGCTTTGGCTTACCATGCAGGGCTAGAGAGTGAAAAACGTGAGTATATTCAGCAGCAGTTTATGTCTGGTGAAGTCCATTGCATTGTCGCAACCATTGCTTTTGGTATGGGGGTGGATAAATCAGACATTCGCCGAGTCATTCACTTTGACCTTCCCAAATCCATAGAGAACTATGCGCAGGAAATAGGTCGTGCAGGCCGAGATGGTCATCCGTCTGAGTGTTTGCTGCTTGGCAATAAAGATGGGCTCAACACACTGCAAAACTTCGTTTATGGCGATACCCCCGATCGAGCTTCGATTGAATACGTCGTTGATGAAATCTATCAAAACTCACCACAGTGGGAAACGCAACTGACTCGCTTTTCACGTGATTCGAATATACGACAATTGCCTTTAAAAACACTGCTCGTTTATTTGGAACTAGAGGGAGTGCTTGCCCCTAAGTACAGTTATTTTTCTGAGTACCGATTTAAGTTTATCTCGACAAAAACCGATATTTTGCAACGCTTTCAAGGAGAGCGATACCAGTTTGTTACTGCGATCTTCGCCTGTTCACCAAAGGCAAGAACTTGGTGCCAAGTCGACTTTGAGGCTTTATGGTTAGGCTATCAGGCGGATCGTCAAAGAGTGATCAGCGCAATTGACTACTTCCATGAACAGGGTTGGATTGAACTCGAAAGTAAACAAATTACCGATGTGTATCAGGTTAACGACACCTCATGTCCGCAAGAGCAACTCGTCGACAAACTGAATCACCTATTCAAAAATAAAGAAAATGCGGAAACGAATCGATTAGCTGAAATGATTGATTTTTTCGAGTCTGACACCTGCTTGAGCCAACGTTTAGCGCTGTATTTTTCAGATCACAATGCACCAGAAACCTGTGGGCATTGCTCTGTATGCCAAGGTAACATTGCAACGTTGCCACACAAACAACCGGATGAAATCGATCCTAATTTGTTATCAGAGTGGCTAAACGAATTCACTCAGGCAAGTCAAAAAACGTTAAGTGATGAAGCCTTAACTCGAATGCTGTGCGGCATTACTACGCCACTGTCTACCAAATTGAAAGCCAAGAAAATGGCCGGCTTTGGCAAGTTAGAGGATTCATCATTTAGCCAGGTATTAATCCATGTTCAAGCGGCTAGAAAAAGCTGAGTTGTTTCGTCTCTATTTGTGGCTTAAGGAGAACACTTAAGCCGAGAAGACGAATTTCACGACCACGTTGACGTTTCATAATGTCTCTGAGTAAACCCTTGAAGTCATTAAGATCAAGTTGATGTTGAGTGTGCTCAATAGTCGTCTGTTGAAAGTCAGCAAACTTCAATTTGATCCCTTGCTTAATAATCAGTTTACTTGGGAGTGCTTTTTCAAGGCGCAACTCTAGCTCTGGAAACAATCGGTTTTCGATGACTGCCCAGCACTCTTCATAAGAGTGGATGTTACGACTGAATGTCCTCTCGACCCCGACGCTTTTTCTTTCTCGCTCTACAATGATCTCTCGATTATCAATGCCTTGGCTTCGCTTCCACAATGATGCTCCTAAACGACCAAATTGAGAAAGCAGCGAACGATAATCACATTCCCTTATGTCTCGACAGTAGAATAACCCAGCCTTATTCAGTTTTTCCAAACTCACCTTCCCTACACCAGGGAGCTTACCAAGTGGCAAACCATCCACCACTTCTTGCACTTTTTCCGGAGGGATCACGTACTGCCCATTAGGCTTATTTATATCAGAGGCGACTTTTGCTAAAAACTTAATGGGCGCCACACCTGCGGAAGCGGTAAGATGTAGCTCGTTCCAAATATCTCGTCTTATCGCTTCTGCAATGAGCGTCGCTGAACCATGACAATGAACGCTGCTCGAAACATCCAAATAGGCTTCGTCGAGTGATAACGGTTCAATCAACTCAGTATATCGAGAGAAAATATGCCGGATTTGATCGGACACTTCTTTATAGACCTTCATTCGCCCTGGGACAACAAGTAATTCCGGACACAGTTTTAATGCTCTTCCCGTCGGCATGGCGCTGTGGATACCAAATGCTCTGGCTTCATAATTACAGGTGCTTAGTACGCCGCGTTGCTTCTCTTTGCCGCCAACGGCTAAAGGGCGCCCCCGATAATGAGGATTGTCTCGCATCTCGACAGCAGCGTAAAAACAGTCCATGTCGACGTGAATGATTTTCCTGTTTTCTTTGTCCACACCGCCTCCTTATCGATAGCACCTTATCTACGCCCTCTTATTCTCACGAACAATCGGCCAAAACAGTCGGCTCTATGCACAATCATAAACACTGTTCATAAAAACAGTATAATTTATTTGCCGGTTAGTCGCTAGGTTCAAAAACAGTCATTAACGCTAAAAATAGCCATTCACGATAAAAATTTTCAAACGACTCTCAATTGTTCGTTTATTATTAAATAGACGTTAAAAAAATGGAGTTATCATTGGGCAGCAAAATATTAGTGGTCGAGGACAGCCGCGCTTTTCGTAACTATCTGCATTCTCTTCTTAGTGAAGCTGGCTACGACGTTTATTCAGCGGAATCTATTGCGGACGCTCAAAAGTTATTGGCTGAAGGGCATGATTTTCTCTGCGCGGTGCTCGATTATTGTCTCCCTGATGGGGAAGACGGAGAAATCATTGATATCGTCCTAGAGCAGAACTACAAAGTCATTGTTTTGACCGCCATGTTTCAAGAAGAAATTCGTGAAAGTGTTCTCGCTAAAGGGGTGCTGGACTACATTTTAAAAGACAGCATGGCCTCAGTTTCTTACTTGCTGCCACTGGTCAACCGATTGACCAACAATAAAATGCATAAGGCATTGGTTGTTGATGATTCTAAAGTCGTACGCAAACATATTTGTCAGTTACTGGAACACCAATACATTCACGTTATTCAAGCGGAAGATGGCCAGCAAGCCATAGAGATGTTGGAAACGGACCCTGAAATCACGTTGATCATTACCGATCATGATATGCCTGTCAAAGACGGTATTACCATGATCCGTGATATTCGAATTAACTATGATAAAAACCAGCTTGCTATTCTAGGTATATCTGGCAGCGATGATAGAACGATGACCGCTCGCTATCTCAAAGCGGGTGCCAATGATTTCCTTACCAAACCTTTCAATCAAGAAGAGTTTTTCTGCCGGGTTCATCAGGTTCTTGATATGAAAGAAGCCAACAGCAAACTGTATAGAATGGCCAATCAAGATTCTCTAACAGGGCTTTGGAATCGACGCTATCTGTTCCATCATTTGGATAAGAAAGTTGTCCATCAAAATATTGCAATGCTCGACATCGATTTTTTTAAAAAGGTGAACGACAATTACGGTCACGATGGTGGAGATGCTGCGCTAGTGACACTCGCTCACATATTAAAGATCTACTTCTCAAATGATATTGTCGTGAGGTTCGGTGGTGAAGAATTCTGCATTCAATCCAATGCGCCTAGTGATGAATTCTTATCGCGTTTAGAACATATGCGACAACGAATCGAAACGACGGCCATTTCCCACGAGGATCATGATATTTCCATCACAGTGAGTATTGGCGTTTCTAACATCAAAGGGAGCCTAAATGAGCAGATAAAGCTCGCAGACGACAGATTGTATCTGGCCAAGAATGCAGGTCGAAACCAGATCGTTTCGCAGAGCTAGTCGCTAGTGATATAGGTCGCGAGTTGATATAGAGCTTGGATTGACGCTAGGTACTACCCAATAAATTAAGCCCACTTACGTGGGCTTTGTTTTTATCTTTGTCTTTGAACCTGCGTAGATGAATTAAGCGATGCGGTTTTTTTCCCAAGCAGCCAACTTCTCAGCTCTAATCGCCGCTTTTTCCTCTCGTCTCTTTCTCGCATCACACGGCTCTGGGCAGTTACAGACTTTATCGATACCCATCGCATCAAGGCCGCCACAGCTTCCCTTGACGACTTTGCGTTGAAAAATGTACCCAACAGCCATTGCTGTGATAACAGCTAAAAATACGGCAAAGGTCACTAGAAATGTACTCATTGTCACTTGCTCACTGTAGTTAATTTAATTATGGGTTTACTTACGCTTAGTTGTGCTTTAAGTATGACTGAAATGCCGATGAAGTAAACTCTTCAAAACCCGATGGTGTTTTAACAATCATATAAACCGGAATATCATTCTCCTCAGCGATCGACATACCAATGGTCTCTCCTAGCACCATTAAGCCAGTTGCAAGGCCATCTGCAGTCATTGAGGAAGCATCGATAACCGTCACGGACACCACTTTATTATCGATTGGTTTACCCGTTTTAGGATTAATAATGTGTGAATATCGAACCCCATCACGTTCAAAGTAGTTTCGGTAATCACCGGAAGTCGCGATCGCCATGTCTCCTGGTTCAACAACCAGCTGCACAGCACGCTCTTCTACGCTTGGTTTTTCAATCGCAATACGCCAGCGCACACCTTCTCTATTGTGGCCTTTCAAACGCATTTCACCGCCAACTTCCACCATATAGTTATTAACACCAATGGATTCAATGTAATTGGCGACCACATCTACCCCCCAACCTTTTGCTATCGTTGAGAGATCAACATAAAGAGATGGCAGTGTTTTAGTTAATGACGTTTCAGCCGCGCTGAGATGTTCAATTCCTGTCATTGATTTACGAGCAGTCAGTTCTTCATCGGTTGGTACAACTTCACGACGCCCCTCTGGACCAAAGCCCCATAAGTTGACCAACGGGCCCACGGTGACGTCAAGCGCACCTTGAGTGAAATGATTAAGGCGTATAGCTTCTCGTACCACTGTCGCTGTTTCAGACGAGACTTCAAAAGGTGCATTGCCTTGATACTGATTGAATCGGCTTAATTCTGAATCCTTTCGGTACGTCGACATTTGATCATTAACCTCTTCGAGTAAGCGATCAACCTCAACCTGGATTTCAGAGGAGCTCAGTATCTCATCTGAGCTGATGTATTTTATGTTGTATGTGGTCCCCATTGTTGGGCCACTGATGTGGATCTGTTCAGCCGGTTTGTCACAACCAGACAGAACCAGTAAAGAAGTTAACGCAACAAGCCAATATTTCACCTGTTTACTCCTGTTTATAAAAATAGTGCGAAAAGTGAATAGAAAAAAGCAAACGTTACTCTCGATGCTTTCATGTGCTTTTCTCTAAAAACTCAAAATAAAACTCTTTAGGTCTAAAAATAATGGCCGACTCAAAGAGTCAGCCATTATTGAATAACTTACGGTAGATTAACCACCAAAGTCATCAAGAAGGATGTTTTCATCCTCTACACCAAGATCTTTAAGCATACCGATAACAGCAGCGTTCATCATTGGCGGACCACACATGTAGTACTCACAGTCTTCTGGAGCTTCGTGATCTTTCAGGTAATTTTCATAAATTACGTTATGAATAAAGCCCGTGTACCCATCCCAATTATCTTCTGGAAGTGGATCAGAAAGAGCACAGTGCCATACGAAGTTATCGTTCTCTTCTTGCAGCTTATCGAAATCTTCTATGTAGAACATTTCACGCTTAGAACGAGCACCATACCAGTAGCTCATCTTACGTTTAGAGTTTAAACGCAGCAATTGATCGAAGATATGTGAACGCATTGGCGCCATACCAGCACCACCACCAATAAAGACCATTTCATTGTCGGTATCTTTAGCGAAGAACTCACCAAATGGACCTGAAATAGTACACTTATCACCCGCTTTAAGTGACCAAATGTATGATGACATCACACCTGGTTTTACGTCTGGGTTATTCGGTGGCGGCGTCGCAATACGTACGTTTAGCTTAATCAAGCCTTTCTCTTCTGGGTATGAAGCCATTGAGTATGCACGGATTGAATGCTCATTAACGATAGACTCGTAACGGAAAAGGTTAAACTTATCCCAGTCACCACGATACTCTTCTGGAATATCGAAATCTGCGTACTTAATATGGTGCGGCTCAGCTTCAATCTGAATATAACCACCAGCACGGAACGGTACTTCTTCCCCTTCTGGGATTTTCAGTACTAGCTCTTTGATGAAGGTTGCTTCGTTATCATTAGAAAGAACTTCACATTCCCACTTTTTAACACCGAAGATTTCTTCTGGTAGCTCGATGTCCATGTCTGCTTTAACAGCAACCTGACACGCTAAACGCTCGCCTTCACGGGCTTCACCTTTAGAGATGTGATCAAGTTCCGTTGGCAGAATGTCACCACCACCAGATTTCACTTTAACGCGACACTGGCCACAAGAGCCACCACCACCACAAGCAGAAGATACAAAGATACCACTGCCTGCCATTGCACTTAGTAATTTGTCACCAGGAGAAGTAATAAAGCTCTTCTCAGGATCACCATTTACGGAGATAGTAACGTCACCTGTTGGTACAAGCTTCGATTTGGCAAATAAAATAATTAAAACCAAAGCTAGTACAATCAGGGTAAACATCACCACACCAAGGATAATAACTTGCATGACTATTCCTTAAAAATTGTGTCGTTTACCCGACCTACAGTTGAACACCAGAGAAAGACATAAAGCCTAGAGCCATCAAACCTACACTGATAAAGGTAATACCTAAACCACGTAAGCCTGGAGGCACATCAGAGTACTTCATCTTCTCACGAATACCCGCTAATGCGACAATTGCCAACATCCAACCAACACCAGACCCAAAGCCATAGACGACAGATTCAGCAAAGTTGTAATCACGAGTTACCATGAAAGATACACCACCAAAGATTGCACAGTTAACCGTAATCAATGGAAGGAAAATACCAAGCGCGTTGTACAAAGGCGGGAAGAAACGGTCCAGAACCATCTCTAGAATTTGTACAAGTGCTGCGATAACGCCGATGAATGCAATGTAGTTAAGAAAACTAAGGTCGACACCTTCAACTAACGCATTCTCTTTAAGAATATTCGTGTAAACAAGGTTGTTTACAGGAACGGCGATAGTCAGTACGACAACAACTGCGACACCAAGACCAAAAGAGGTTTTAACTTTCTTTGAGACCGCTAAGAAAGTACACATCCCTAGGAAAAAAGAAAGCGCCATATTCTCGACAAAAATCGATTTAACGAGAAGACTAATATAATGTTCCATAGCTACCTTACTCCTTCGCTTCTATTTGATCAGGTCGAATGATACGAATAGCCCAAATCATAAAACCAATCAGGAAGAATGCAGAAGGTGCCAATAGCATCATGCCATTTGGCTGATACCAACCACCGTTGCTTACAAGAGGAAGCACTTCCATACCAAATAGTTTGCCCGAACCTAGAAGCTCTCGGAAGAAAGCAACGGTCAGTAGGACAAAACCGTAGCCTAGACCATTACCAATACCATCGATGAATGATGGAATTGGCTCTGATTTCATCGCAAACGCTTCAGCACGGCCCATTACGATACAGTTAGTAATGATCAAGCCAACAAATACCGAAAGCTGCTTAGAAATATCGTAGAGGTAAGCTTTTAATACTTGATCTACAACAATAACTAAAGAAGCGATGATCGCCATTTGTACGATGATACGTACACTATTCGGAATATGATTACGGATAACAGAAACAAAGAAGTTAGAAAATGCAGTAACAAACATTACAGCAATTGTCATAACGAACGCAGTTTCTAGTTTAGTGGTTACAGCCAGAGCGGAACACACACCAAGCACTTGAAGAGCAATTGGGTTGTTATTCAATACCGGCGCTAAAACACTCTTTTTAACATCTTTTACTGTAGACATTAGTTTAGGCCTCCATCACGGACTTTAGCGAGGAATGGGCCAAAGCCCTTCTCACCTAACCAAAAGTCAAATGTGTTTTGTACGCCAACGCTCGTTAACGTTGCACCAGAAAGACCATCAACACCGTGTTCAGATCCAGCAGGTGCGCCACCTTTAACAACTTGAATAGCTGGCTGATCGTTTTCATCGAAAAGTTTCTTACCCGTAAACTGAGCACGCCAGTTTGGGTTTTCAACTTCACCACCAAGCCCAGGAGTTTCACCTTGCTCGTAGTACGTCACACCCGCTATCGTGTTGCCATCGGTTTCAATTGCAACAAACGCGTACATCATCGACCACAGGCCATTACCGTGAACAGGAATGATAACTTTAGAAAAGTCATTGCCATCTTTTACTAGGTAAACAACACCCGTATTAGCACGACGAATGATTTTCGCTTTGTCATCTTCTGCTGTCAGTCGAACTGATACTTCTGGATCTTTAGCCGCTTTACGTTGGTCGTACGCTCCTGCGTCACCATCAACGTATTCGCCAGTGGCAAAATCGACCAATCGTGGTTCGATGTTTTGTGCAAACAGTTCAGGGATAGATGCATCACCAGAAATACCTGCAACTTCAACGATTTTAGTCTGCTTATCAAGAACTGCGTTAGCTTGTTGCTTGTCGCGTAAACCAACCGCTGCAACAGATACAATGATTGAACATACTAAGCTTAATGCGATAACAACAAACAGCGTCTTTTTAATACTATCGTTATTACTTGCCATAACGCGCTAACCTCCGCTTAATGTTCTTCTCAACAACAACATGATCGAACAACGGTGCAAATAGGTTTGCGAATAGAATCGCTAGCATCATACCCTCTGGGTAGGCTGGATTCACAACCCTAATCATTACACACATTGCACCAATCAAAATACCGTATGCCCACTTACCGTTGTCGGTAAATGACGCAGAAACGGGATCGGTTGCCATGAAGAACATACCGAAGGCGAAGCCACCTAAAACAAGGTGCCAGTGCCAAGGCATGCTAAATAAGACGTTAGTATCAGAACCGATGACATTGAACAACGTTGACACAGCGACCATGCCAATCATAACACCGCCAATGATTCTCCATGAGGCAATCCCCATGTAAACGATCATGGCTGCACCAATCATCAGAGCAAGGGTAGACACTTCACCAATCGATCCTGGAATGTTACCAATGAAAGCATCCATCCAAGTGATTGTGTCGCCAGTCACCATGTTCACTAGTGCGCCTTCGCCACCTTGAGCCCATTGGCTAAGAGCCGTCGCACCAGAGAAACCATCAGCAGCAGTCCAAACAACATCACCCGAAATTTGAGCAGGGTATGCAAAAAACAAGAATGCACGACCAGCCAAAGCAGGGTTAAGGAAGTTACGACCCGTACCACCAAAGATCTCTTTAGCGACAACAACACCAAAAGTAATACCTAGTGCTGCTTGCCATAGAGGCAGAGTTGGTGGAACGATGAGTGCGAATAAAATAGAGGTAACAAAGAAACCTTCGTTAACTTCATGCTTACGCACCATACAGAAGAGAACTTCCCAAAACCCACCTACGATGAAGACCGTAGCGTAGATTGGTAAGAAGTAGGTTGCACCAAGGAGCATTTTGCTGCCCCACCCGGCTTCCGCACTTATAGTGCCGCCAACCATCTCTGTCAGCCAGTAGTGCCAGTTACCACTGATGACTGCCGCAAGCTCTGCGCCAGAATACATATGGTTAAGGGCTGCGATCGCTTGACCACCAGCGTTATACATACCCCAGAACATTGCTGGGAATACTGCGAACCACACCATAATCATGATACGTTTTAAATCAACGCTATCACGAACATGCGAGCTACGCTTTGTTACTAAACCTGGGGTGTAGAACAGAGTTGCCGCTGCTTCATACAAGGCAAACCATTTCTCATGTTTACCACCAGGCTCAAAATGATGCTCGATGTCTTCAAGAAACTTCTTAAGCATGGGATTAGCCTTCCTTCTCAATCTTGTCTAGGCATTCTCGGAGCAGTTGACCGTACTCGTACTTACCTGGACATACAAAGCTACACAATGCTAAATCTTCTTCATCAAGCTCAAGTGCACCAAGGCGCTGAGCGCTATCGATGTCGCCTGCACAAAGGTCACGAAGCAGCAATGTCGGTTCCATATCAAGTGGTAATACTTTTTCATAATTACCGATAGGTACCATTGAACGGTCACTACCATTGGTCGTTGTTGTCATATTAAACAACTGACCCTTGAATAGGTGTCCTAAGAAAGCACGAGTCACAGAGAATTTATTTTTGCCAGGCATAGCCCAACCAAACAGATCCTTTTCTCGACCTTCACGCAATGCAGATACTTGAACGTGGTAACGTCCTAAATACCCGTGCGGACCTGTCGCATGTGTACCAGAAAGTACAGAGCCAGAAATAACTCTGACTTCTCCTGGGATTAGCTCATTATCCGCCAATTCTTGAACGTTAGCACCAAGAGTGGTGCGAATAAGGCGTGGGTTATTCACCACTGGACCAGCGAGAGAAACAACACGATCTGTGTATAGCTCACCAGTTAGGAATAACTGACCAAACGCAATTACGTCTTGGTAGTTAATACTCCACGCAACATTTTCAGAATTCACTGGAAATAGATGATGCATGTGAGTTCCCACTAACCCAGAAGGGTGAGGTCCATCAAAAACATGCTCAGCGACGTTTGATTGAGAAGAGCGAGGAAGACTTGTTCCTGCCTTACAAACATACACGCTGCCATCTGTCAGATTTGAAAGAATATCAAGCCCTGCAATGAACGCTTCTGGCTGCTCATTGATAATAATTTCAGGATTTGCCGCCAATGGGTTGGTGTCCATTGCCGTTACAAAAATAGCCTGAGTTGTAGACTTGATTGCTGGAACCTTGCTAAACGGTCGAGTACGTAAAGCTGTCCAAAGACCGGAATCTACCAACTGAGTTTTGATCGCTTCACGACCTAAACCAGCTAGTTGATTGGCTTCAAACTTATCAAAAGTAACCTGTTCATCACCTGCCACTTCAATCACAACGGATTGTAGGACACGTTTTGCACCACGGTTAACTTCGATGACTTTACCGCTTGCTGGTGAAGTAAATTTAACGCCTGGGTTCTTTTTATCTTCAAAAAGAATTTGAGCTTTCTTTACTTCATCGCCTACGCGAACATGCATCGTAGGACGCATGCCAACATACTCTTCGCCAAGCAAGGCGACTTTACTGATGGTTTTACCATCATTAATCACCTGGGATGGAGCTCCTGCGATCGGCAGGTCCAAACCCTTTTTTATTGTAATCATACGCACTTGCACTACTTTATCGGGAAAAAGATTCTTATAATTGCGTAACTTTTAGACACGACATATGTGTCCGGTTCTGGCTACATTCCAAAGACCAGAATCGCAACATCCTATTAATACACTCATCACAGAACTGCGCTGAGCTTTACTAAGTACATTAGTGTAACATTTTTTCGAAACTCGATTCCATGACCAATAACTTGATTAGTGATTTTATTTCGCGGGTTTTGAATGGTAAAGGGATCTATGTCTCCTAATCTTGCGATAGAAGAGCAAAAATTACGCTATCTACCCCCTTTTAGGTGCTTTACCATTCATATTCGTTAACATTTAGTTACTCCCTTTCAAACCCGTTAATTTGTTGTCACAGTGTTAAACCTCGCCTTCTTTTTTATACATAAAAAGAACGATGTTCGATCACTCGGTTATTGTGAGTTTCGCTCTATTTCTTGTTTCCACCCATGCACATCGGGCTGTCAGGGCTTGATTGATGCTCTTTATCCCACTCACTTGGGCTGTATGTATGAATAGCCAGAGCATGAATTTGAGTGTTTAGCTCTTCGGCAAACAGGGCGTTTACTGCTCTATGGCGAGTAATCAGACGCTGACCTTCAAAATCTTCACTTACAATAGTCACTTTGAAATGACTTTCAGATCCTTTAGGCACATTGTGCATGTAGCTTTCATTCACAACTTCTGCAAATACTGGGCTGAATGTTTCAGCGAGCTTTTTCTCTAATGATTCTTTAAGCATCGGTATTCCTTACATCGGTATGACTTAACCCTATGAAGATAGAGACTATAATATAAGTCGAATGACTCGGTGCCATATGGTAACGCTCTAGACTCGTAGGGAAAAGGTTTTAGTTTCCTGTTTGCGTCCTATTTGCGACAATAGGCCCCAGAAATATCACGACTAAAATGCTGATTATGAAAACAGAATTGACGCTGCATGAACGCTCTTTAACGCTTTCTCGCTTTCCTATACACAGTAATGAAACACTTCAGGCTTGGGATGCGGGCGACGAATACCTCATCAACCACATTGAAGAGATGACACTAGCGAAAGGCAAAAACATACTCATACTTAATGATCATTTCGGTGCGCTGTCATGTTGGTTTAGTCAAGACCATCACGTAACTGTGATGAGTGATTCATGGGTTGCTCATCAAGGCATTGCTCACAACCTTAAGATCAATCATTGCCCCGAAATAACGCGATTAAAAAGTACCGAACCACTTCCTAGCAACATTGATTTGGTGCTGATTCAAATACCTCGTAATAATCGCTATTTAACATGGCAACTGACTAAACTAAGGGAACACATTTCAAGCGATGTTCCCGTTATCTCGGTGAATAAAGCCAAAGAAATCCACTCTTCGACATTAAAGATTTTTGAAAAGCACCTTGGCTCGACGAGCACATCCCTGGCATGGAAGAAGCATCGGCTTGTTTATTCTCACGCTAATTGCTTACCGATTCAGAACGTAGAGCCTTTGACTACCTGGGATGTTGAGGGGCACAGCATGACTCTCGGGAACCTGCCGAATGTGTATTCTGGCGAAGCTCTTGATCTCGGTGCCCGATTCATGTTGCAACACATACCAAGCGACCCCAATTATCAACACATTATCGATTTAGGTTGTGGGAATGGGGTTCTTTCTGTGGCAGCGGCAAGACTGAATCCTCAAGCTAAAATCACCAGTATCGATGAGAGTTATATGGCGGTTGAATCTGCACGCCATAACCTTAAGTACAACCTTGATAACGACGACAATATTCAGTGTATTGCGGACAATTGTCTGGATAACTATCAAGGGGAAGAAGCATCATTGATCTTATGTAACCCACCGTTTCACCAACAACAAGCGATAACAGATCATATCGCCTGGCAGATGTTCTGTGATGCAAAGCATGTTCTTGCTAAAGGTGGTCAATTAATAGTTATCGGAAACCGACACCTCGGCTACGATGGTAAGTTATCTCGATTGTTTAGTAAGCCCCAAGTAAAGGTTATCGCTTCAAATAAAAAATTTGTTATTTTACAAGCAACTAAATAGTTCACTATTATCATTAAAAGTTAATTCAACTCGAATTGAGAAATAATAAAGGAATACACCATGAGAAAACTGGTTCTAGCAGCTTCAGTGGCTTTACTCGCAGCATGTTCTGCTCCTCAGCAAGAACAGATTAACTTTACGCCTAAAGCCGCACTAAGTAGCAGCGATTTTGTACAGGGGGCAACGTATACCTTAACAAGTAAAGATATTCGCTCTGCACAATATGTGGCACTGGTGGACAGTGGACGCTCTAATATTGAACCGATTCACGCTCGTCAAAATGTCCGTATCGCTCTAGAAAATGTGTTTGCTGAGCAGTTTGCATCACAAGGTTTTCAGAACACCGTAAATAGCGAAAACCGTGTTGAAGTAGAAATTCAAGAAGCACTTGTGACGATTAAGCATTCTGTCATGGAAAACGAAATAGACGGTAACGTCACCATTGAAGTCACGGCTGAAACACCCAAAGGAAAACTGGTCAAAACTTACAAAGGTAATGGCTCTCGCTCTGGTATGTTAAGTGCTTCAAATGAAGAAATTGAAGTGGTTCTTAATGACATCATGAACTTAGTATTAAAAGAAGTCGCTAATGATGCGGAGCTGAAAACCTACATGCAGGAGAGATTTTAATGATTCGCGCTCTATTCGCTTCTCTTGTCATTTTTAGCTGTAGCGTATTTGCTGCACCAAAAGTGCTGATAGAAACCAACCTTGGTCCATTCACTGTTGAATTAAATCAAGAGCAAGCTCCGATCTCAGTCGACAACTTTTTGAAGTATGTTGAAGATGGCAGTTATGTCGGTACGATTTTCCATCGAGTGATTCCTGGTTTCATGGCACAAGGTGGTGGCTTTGATCAAAATATGGGTCGCCTTGATACCTATGCTCAAATTCGCAACGAAGCCGCAAACGGTCTTGAAAATAAAACCGCGACTATTGCCATGGCGCGAACGTCTGATCCGCACTCTGCCACTCGACAGTTCTTCATTAACCTAACGGATAATCACTTCCTAAATATGAGTGCAACACAAGCTGGTTACGCTGTTTTTGGCAAAGTTACTCAAGGATTTGAAGTGGTCGAAACTATGGCCACTAAACCCACTAAAACAATGGGTCGCATGCAAGATATTCCCGTTGAGCCTATCGTAATAACTAACGTTACCCTTTTAAAATAATCATAGAAGGCTCTAGTCATTAGAGCCTTTTCTACAAGGATTTGTTTATGCCACTTGATAACCAGTCACTAACCTGGCAAGAAACCTTACGCAGTTATTTCGACAGACGACTCATGTGGGTATTCATGCTCGGTTGTTCAAGCGGCTTTCCGTGGGTTTTGATTGGCTCAAACATGTCAGGCTGGTTAAAAGACGCAGGTTTAACTCGTGCTGCTATTGGTTACTTCGGCAGTGTTTTCGCAGTCTACGCCATTAACTTTCTTTGGGCTCCTTTAGTGGATCGCGTCAAACTGCCTGTTCTTCACGCTGTACTGGGGCAGCGGCGCAGTTGGATCTTTCTTTGTCAGTCGATCGTTTTAGTGCTCACGCTTTTTATCGCAGGAGTCAACCCAGCCGATGATCTGATGTTCACTTCAATGCTCGCGTTAGGGATTGCAACGGCGTCAGCGACACAAGACATTGCCATTGATGCGTTTCGTATCGATACCTTTCCAAAATCTGAATCCAATAAGCTGCCTCAGGCGTCTGCTATGGCGGTTATTGGCTGGTGGACCGGCTACTCCTTGCCCGGCTATGTTGCTTTTATCAACGCAGATAGCATGGGATGGAATGGGGTTTATTACGGAATGGCGGGATTTGTCGCTGTATTAATGCTGTTTACCTTGCTCGTGGGAGAGCCCAACACTCAACGAGAAGCTCTGCAGAAACAGGCGGAACAACGCCATAACGAGGTGGTTGGTTCAAAAGTGGCGGCTTGGTTTACGGTTACTGTCGTTGAACCATTTTTAGATTTCTTCAAGCGGAATGGCGTTCAAGTAGCGATTACTTTATTGCTGTTTGTGTTCCTCTTTAAGATTGGTGAAGCGTTCCTAGGACGAATGTCGATCACCTTCTATAAAGAAGTCGGATTTAGTAACGAGCAAATTGGTCATTACTCAAAACTGATCGGGTGGGGGGCGACCATTTTCTTTACCCTAGTTGGAAGTATGTTTAATGTGAAATTCGGCATTGTGCGTGGCTTGATGATTGGTGGTATTGCGATGGCGGCAAGTAACTTAATGTTTGCATGGATTGCCAAAGTTGGCCCGAATGAACATTTGTTCCTAGCGACCATTCTGGTGGATAACTTCACGACCGCTTTTTCAACGGTAGCATTTGTCTCTTTCTTGACCATTCTGACAGGTGAAGCTTTTTCAGCAACACAATACGCCCTACTGGCTTCACTCGGAAACTTTGGGCGAACCACGTTGGCTTCGTTTAGTGGCGAACTCGCTGACTTCCTCAATGACTGGTCCACCTTCTTTATCGTTACCGCGGTCATGGTAATTCCAAGCTTGATCATGCTTTATTCGCTTCGACATTACTTTAATCGGCTACTTGATAAAGCCAAAAACGAATCTTAATCATTGATAAAACCTATAACTAAGGGGGAGCGATTAAGCTCCCCCTCTTATATGACAACCAAGATGTAACCTCAAAGATCAAAATCACATAAATGTTCCAACATCGTATTTACGAGCCCTACCTAACTAACGTTAACGAAATAAGTTGGTTAATCGATAAACAATTGCGACTTTTGATAACCCACCAAACAAGACACTGATCACACCATCAATGCAACAGAATGAAATAAGTATTAAGTTCATTTTCACACGTCATAATCGTGATGAAGGTCACAATAAATTTGCAATGCAATCGTTTGTCTCTCTTTTATTTTTGAATTAAGTCGTTATTATGCGCTGCATTCGGATGTGCTTAACACTAAAATAAGCACCATGTGACATATCAATAAATAGAGAGTACTTTTCATGCGCAAATCACTTTTAGCTCTTAGCTTGTTAGCAGCAACTTCAGCGCCAGTTTTAGCAGCAGACTACACTGACGGCGATACACATAAAAACGATTACAAGTGGATGCAATTCAACCTTATGGGTGCATTCGACGAGCTTCCAGGTGAGTCTTCTCATGACTACCTAGAGATGGAATTTGGTGGTCGCTCTGGAATTTTCGATCTATACGGTTACGTTGATATCTTTAACCTAACAACCGACAGCAACAGCGACAAAGCTGGCGCAGCTAAATCATTCATGAAATTTGCCCCTCGTATGTCTCTAGATGGATTGACAGGTAAAGACCTTTCATTCGGTCCTGTAGAAGAGCTTTATGTAGCGTCTGTTTTTGAGTGGTCTGGTGATGCTGAAAGTGCTTTCGGCGTAAACAACTCTAAAGTTGGTCTGGGTTCAGACGTAATGGTTCCTTGGTTAGGTAAAATTGGCCTAAACCTTTACGGTTACTACGACAACAACGAAAAAGATTGGAACGGTTACCAGATCTCTACTAACTGGTTTAAACCTTTCTACTTCTTCGAGAACGGTTCTTTCATCTCTTACCAAGGCTACATCGACTACCAATTCGGTATGGAAGATGGCGCTGGTAACAAGTTTGGTTCAACAGCAAGCCACGGCGGTGCAATGTTCAATGGCATCTACTGGCACTCAGACCGTTACGCTCTAGGTTACGGCCTTAAAGCGTACAACGATATCTACGGTATCGAAGATTCTGCTGGTCTAAAATCTTCAGGCTTTAGCCACTACATTGCTGCAACTTACAAATTCTAAGTTTGTATAGTTAGTACTAAAATGGCGCTCTTGAGCGCCATTTTTTGTGCCTGCTATTTTATTTCTGTTGATTTCCTACTCTAGCCTATTATCCTTGCTTCACACTTTGTAATAGAGATTTTAACGTGAATATTGTGGTACTTGGCCCCGGCGCAATTGGCGCTCTGTGGGCTTCTCATCTTAATAAGTCTGGGCATAACGTATCGCTCTGGAGCAGACGCTCGTGCCCTAATATGTCTATTCAACTTGATGACAACCACAGTCAAACGTATCTCAATCAACACAGCCATGCACTTAACAATGCGGATTTATTGCTGGTCACAGTCAAGTCATGGCAAGTGCAAGAGGCACTCGAACCGCTTCTAGGATCCATTCATCGTGATTGTATTATTTTATTTATGCACAATGGCATGGGCGCGGTCGATCCTCTTAGAGCTCAACTGGACGCCCACCCCGTTCTTCTAGCAACAACGACGCACGGTGCACTTAAACTAAGTGACACGAAAGTCAGTCACACCGGTCAAGGGGCAACACAAATTGGCCCTTACAACCATCGAGGGCAACAATGCCAATTTATGACTGACGTGCTCAACCATTCTCTGCCCAACGTAACTTGGAATGACAATATAACCGCAGCCTTGTGGCAGAAATTAGCGATTAACTGTGCCATCAACCCCCTGACCGCCATAGAGCAGTGTAAAAATGGACAATTAGCTGGCGAACACCACCAACAAAGACTCAACGCCATAATAGAAGAAGTCGCGCAGGTCATTCAGGCTGAGGGCATTAGCCTTTACAGCGAGACATTGAGCTCAACCGTAACAACGGTCATTCAAGCCACCGCAGACAATTATTCTTCGATGAGGCAAGATGTTTTCTACCAAAGAAAAACCGAGATAGACTTTATTACTGGCTACTTAATCGATAAAGCGGCACAACACCGCATCACGACACCAGAGAATGATAAACTCTACAAGGCCATCAAACACATAGAATTAAGTTGGACAAATCATGACTAAAAAAATACTTGTTCCTATCGCACCAGGTACTGAAGAAATGGAAGCGGTCACTATCATTGATATTATGGTACGCGCAGGTTACGAGGTTACGGTTGCGAGTGCAGACTTTGATGGCCAGCTAACCATGAAGGCTTCAAGAGGGGTTACCTTGACCGCAGATTGTCGCTTGGTGGATATTGCCGATGATGAATTTGATGCAGTCATTCTTTCAGGTGGCGTATCTGGCGCAGAGGTTTTTCGAGACAGTCCAATCTTAATGGAAATTGTTAAGCAACATAAATACGATGGTAAGTTAGTCGCGGCTATTTGCGCAGCACCCGCTCTGGTTTTACAACATCACGATCTATACCCAGCAGCACTGATGACCTGCCACCCTAGCTTTCAAGATTATATTGAAGAGCCGTACTGGCGACAAAAGCGAGTCACTATCGATGTCACCCATAACTTGATCACCAGTCAGGGCCCGGGAACGGCACTCGAGTTTGCGATTGAAATCATCATTCACTTGTCTGGTAAGCCCCATGCTTGGAGCGTCGCAGAACCGATGGTGACACTGCCTACCCTGCATTACTTTAAAATGGGTAATGAACATGCTTGATGTAGCGTCAATTAGACAGCAATTCCCTGCACTCAATCAAAAGGTCAATGGTGAGCCACTGGTCTATCTCGACAGCGCAGCAACCACACAAAAACCTCAAACCGTGATCGATGCCATCAGTGACTATTACTGTGCTCAAAATGCGAATGTTCACCGAGGAAGTCATAGCTTAACCGCCAACGCCACCAATCAATTTGAACACGCACGTGAAATCGTGGCTGAGTTCATGGGGGCTCAAAGCACTAAAGAGATCATCTGGACTCGAGGTGCTACCGAAGCGATCAATTTGATTGCACAAACTTACGCTCGTAATACGTTGCAATCGGGTGATGAAATCCTCATCGGTGAAATGGAACATCACGCAAATATCGTCCCTTGGCAGATCGTCGCCGAACAAACAGGCGCTAATATCGTCAAAATACCAATGACGCCCGACTGCCGATTGGATTATGAAGCGTTTGAGGAACGATTGTCCTGCCGAACTAAGATTGTCGCTCTGGCTCATATCACCAATGTCACCGGCACAAGGCAACCTATTGAAAAAGTCATAGAGAAATCACACCAGATTGGTGCCGTTGTCGTGGTTGATGGTGCACAAGGCATTGTCCATGAACGAATCGATGTCGCAGCGCTTAACGCCGACTTCTATGTTTTCTCGGGGCACAAACTTTATGCGCCTGCTGGTATCGGTGTTCTGTATGGAAAGCTTGAACTGCTCGATGTCATGCCGCCCTGGCATGGTGGTGGAAAAATGGTCGAAAGCGTTTCTTTTGAGAAAACAACCTTTTCCGGATTACCAGGGAAGTTTGAAGCAGGAACCCCTAATGTCGCTGGCGCCATTGCTTTGGCTAAAGCCATCGAATGGTACCAAGGTTTTGATGCAAAGAAAGTCGACGCTCACATCCACGAACTGCAAAAACAAACCTATCTGGCTTTGCTTGCTTTTGAAGATATTGACATTCATGGCTATCAAAATGGGGCAAGCGTCATTAGTTTTGGTATTGCGGGGGTTCACCATCAAGATATCGCCACGTTACTCGACCAACAAGGTATCGCCGTTCGAGCCGGGCACCACTGCGCTCACCCTTTGATGGATGCTCTTGGAATTAAGGGAAGTGTCCGAATTTCGTTTGGTATCTATAATGACGATAATGACGTAAAACGCTTAATTTCTGCGATCGAGAAAGCCATCGATATGCTGTAGTTCAAGGCGAATTTTGTAGTCCAAACCCAATTCTATTCTTCAAACCCAGTTCTATAGTCCAGACCGAATGAAACCCTAAATGAAAAAGGTTCGCTAACGCGAACCTTTTCTATATCAATCTTTTTAAGCACAATCTTTGAAGCCAATCACTTGAGCAATTTTATCTGCTCTACTATCGCTTTTAGGCCATTGCCACGCGAAGCACTCAAGTGAGAAATTAACCCTAACGATTCAAAATAGCCGTCGACGTCAAATTGCTGAATTTGCTCTGAAGTTTTACCATCAAAAGCGGCTAGAACTAATGCTATCAAACCACGAACAATACGTGCATCTGAATCTGCATGAAAAGACCAAACACCGGCAACAGAGTGACTCACTAACCAAACTTGGCTTTCACAGCCAGAAACCATGACCTGCTCAGTTTTAAACTCTTCCGCCATTTGGGGGAGTTTTTTTCCCCATTGAATCACTTGGCGGTATTTGTCTTCCCAACCTTTAAATGATTGCATGGTAGAAACGATATCGTCCGTCGTGATATCGCGGCCAAATGGTGTGATCGGAAAGTCTGTCATACTCAACTCATCTCATTAGGTAATGGCGAACGTTACTTACTGTGCTTAGTTACTTACTGTGCTTAGCGATGATCTTCTCAACAATTTTCGAGACGGCAACAAAACCAAACGTCGCCGTTACCACGGTCGCTGCGCCGAAACCGGTCGCACAGTCCATACGTTTTGGCCCTTCCGCTGTCGATTTAGCGGCACAGACTGAACCGTCCGCTTGCGGGTACTTCAATTGTTCCGTGGAAAAGACACACTCAATACCAAACTTACGTTGAGGATTCTTAGGAAAGTTATGCAAACGTCGCAGGGTGTCTTTTAATTTCTTCGCCAACGGATCTTGAATGGTTTTCGTGAGATCCGCAACTTTGATTTGAGTGGGATCCATTTGACCACCCGCACCACCTATCGTAATCACTTTAATTTTATTACTTCGGCAATACGACAATAAAGACGCCTTCGCTTTTAAACTGTCAATGGCATCCAGGACATAATCGTAGTCTTTCGTTAAGTATTCATGCTGGTTGTCAGGGCCAATAAAATCGTCAATAAGATTAACCTTACATTCAGGATTAATCAGTTTGATTCGTTCTGCCATGACTTCAATCTTGCTTTGTCCCACGGTGCCATTTAACGCATGTATTTGACGATTGATATTGGTTACGCAAACATCATCCATATCAATGAGGGTTAACTCTCCAATCCCTGTACGAACAAGCGCTTCCACGGCCCATGAACCCACACCACCAATGCCAATGACACACACATGAGAAGCACGAAGAATCTCAACCTCACTATGACCGTACAAGCGGCGAGTCCCGCCAAAACGCTGATCGTAATTTTCAGAAGCTGGTGTGTTGAGTTCACGCATATCAAACATCCACATTAACGAGGTGACAAAAAGAAAGAGTGCGATTTATACGCACTCTATTTTAAAATGTCTAGCGGTTTTCGACAGTGTCGCTATTCAATTTTTTCTGGTGGCATCGCCCAAGGAGCTTGTGTTGCCGTGCCTTCTAAGCCCAATTTCCAAACGCGACCAAAGTGCTTGTAATGCCCAGCTTCCGTCCCTGCGCGAGGGCCCATGCCGTGATACAGATCAAGATGATTTTCTTTTACCGCTCCACCAGTATCAAGCACTAACAGAAGTCTTAGCTGGTGCGCACCGCTCCAGGTACCATCGGCATTGAGCAAAGGGACCTCAGCTAGAATCGGCGTTCCCATAGGAAGAATAGAACGATCCCCCGCGACAGAGGCCATGGCTTGCAAAGGAATACCGGCCGACCCCGTTACAGGGGCTGCGTCTCTTGGCTCAAAAAACACGAACGATGGGTTTTGCTCCAGTAATTCTTGAACACGTTGGTCGTCATTGGCAAATACCCAATCTTTAATCGCTTTTAACGACATTTTTTCGCGCGGAACTTCGCCTTGCTCGATTAAAATCCGACCAATACTGACATAAGCACGATTGTTTTTTCCAGCATAAGCAAAGTACTCCAGCGTATCGTCATCCTCAAAATGCACAAAGCCACTGCCTTGAACTTCCATAATAAATGGATCGATACGATTTGATGCATAACCCAGCTCAAGCCCTAGCCCTTCAAGTGCTCCATTATATATTTGTGCTCGTGTTGGGCACTCACTCTCACACTCTGGTAACGCGTAAACCGGATACTTGAACCGGTCATCGGCTTCATGCCTTAACTCCATAACCGGTGAAAAGTACCCTGTAAATAAGACATTGCCTTTATCATCACCGCCACCGAGTTGAGCCAACTCAACACCAAAACTGGCTAATTCGGTAGGGTCGCCACTTTGTAAGGCCCATTCGTTGAGTTTTTCATAGAGAGGTTCATAGGTCTGTGCCATTGAGGGTGAATTATCGATCACCGCTTGCGCCTGCTTGGCAAATTTTGTGAAATCACGTGGCGTATTGGATTCAATAAAGTCCACTTGGTTTAATGTGGAAGAAAATTCGGTACCAGAATACTGCTGAGCAAGATCGGTGTTTTGCACACAGCCAAAAAGTAGTGTCATGGCTGTTAAAGGGAGCATTTTTTTGAACACAGGGATAATTCCTTAATTTCAGTATCAAGAGAATGACAAACTCTTAATAAGAACTCAATTACCTAATCGTAATAGAAAATAAATACTGACTAAGATCGCAATGATTCTCGTCAGTAGCGCATTTAAGAATGAGATTAACGTCAATTTTCAGCTTGGGCTATCAGCGAACTCGGTCGCTGTATTTCTCAACCAAGTAATAAGTGGGATTGTAGTGATTGTCAGATATTTGAATCATCTTCGTATTAAGTTCATCGAGCATCCGATATTGATACAAAGTCTCTCCGACTAGATATTCGAGTGTGGAGCCATCAAACTCATACCGTGTCGCCACAATTCTTCCTGCCACCGAAACACCATCAGGACCGATGTGGACATTGTTTGTAGCGTAGTCCGCGACATGTTGCTCAACCCACACTCCGTGTATGGATTGTTGATCAACTAAAGAAAGACGCACCTGCTTAAATAAACTGGAATAAGTAAGCACTGCCACCATAGACACAAGAAGTAATACTGAAAAAACAATGAGCTCTTTCTTTTTTTTGACTGTTTTTGTTATTTTTTGTGGAGCCATCTTTTTAAACTTTACCTATTCACTTATCTTAACTTTAACCATTATATACTGCTCGTACCACATCTAACTTCACCTTATGGCAATAAAGCCCCTCGCAGCTGAAGCCATCTACAAACCCTCTATTGTTTGTTTACAATACAACTACAAAAACCTTGTTAACCAGTGAATAAAAAGGCAGTATAATCACATATTAATTCAATAGAGACTAATGAATTGAAAATTCGTAGCACAGCCTTAGTTAAAGGATTTAGACAATCAGCCCCTTACGTCAACGCTCACCGTGGTAAAACCATGGTGATTATGCTGGGAGGGGAAGCTGTCGCTGACAAAAATTTCACTAATATTATTAGTGATTTATCATTACTTCATAGTCTGGGTGTTAGAATTGTGTTAGTTCACGGTGCCCGCCCACAAATCAACCAAATTCTCACTTCAAATAATATAGAAACCCCTTATCACAAGGGAATTAGAGTGACCGATGAAAAAGCACTCAGCTTTGTCATGCAAGCGGCAGGACAGCTTCAACTGGCCATAACCGCAAGGCTCTCAATGAGTCTGAATAACACCCCTATGGCGGGGACTCAACTCAACGTAGTGAGTGGTAATTTTATTGTCTCTCAACCATTAGGTATAGATGATGGGGTAGATTACTGCCACAGTGGAAGAATACGCCGTATTGATAGTGAAGGGATAAACCGAGCGCTGGCGCAAAACTCAATCGTGTTGCTCGGCCCTATTGCTAGCTCGGTCACCGGGGATTCCTTTAACTTGCTCTCAGAAGAAGTGGCTACCCAAGTTGCGATAAAATTGGGGGCAGACAAGCTGATAGGCTTCTGCTCTGAGCAAGGTGTCATTGATGAAAATGGCAATGCCATTGCCGAACTATTTCCCCAGGACGTTGATAAGCTTTTACGCGCTCATGAGCAAATCAATGATTCACAGAAAGATAATGACACCGTAGAAAACAACACGACACCAACAGACCTGACGCAAGATGATTCTTCCGGTACCAGTCGTTTCTTGCGGGCTGCCACTGTCGCTTGTCGAGCTGGCGTACCACGAAGTCATTTAATCAGCTATAAAGATGATGGTGCGCTCATTCAAGAATTGTTCTCGCTAGACGGAATAGGCACTCAGGTAGTCATGGCCAGTGCAGAGCAAGTCCGTACCGCACAAATTGATGACATTGGTGGCATCCTAGATCTGATTCGCCCTCACGAAGAGAAAGGCGTTTTGGTTCGACGATCAAGAGAGCAACTTGAACAGGAAATACACCAGTTCACGATCATCGAAAAAGATGGGCTGATCATCGGCTGCGCGGCTTTGTATCCCTATAAGGATGAGCACATGGCAGAAATGGCGTGTGTCGCCATTCACCCAGAATATCGCGATGGAAATCGAGGCTTGCTGTTACTTGACCACATGAGGTTGCAATCAAAATCACAAGGTATCCATCGGATTTTTGTTCTGACCACCCACAGCTTGCACTGGTTCAGAGAACAAGGGTTCTATGAGGTAGGGGTCGACTCTTTGCCTGTCGCGAAACAAAACCTCTATAACTATCAGCGGCGTTCAAAAATCTTAGCGCTTCGTGTTTAGTCTAACCAGCACAACGTATTCTCAAAATCGAGACAATAACAAATCAATTTCATAGCAGATAGTGATAAAAACCACTTTATTTATTGAGATAAAGTGGTTAAAATTCGACCTCCTCAATTGAGGAACTGCCTTTCGGGGTCATTGGACTCTTTGCCTAACTCAGTTGGGCCCGCATGGATTGCCTTAAAAATTAAAACAAGTAACTAAGAGCAAATTGCCGATGAAAACCGTCATATGTAACTCTGTCCAGAGCTTTTGGGACATGGCTGACAACCAATTTTTAGAAGGCTTAGATGTACACTGCGTATTTCCTGTCAATGAAGGTATGAAAGCGTTCATTTTGAATTACCAGAGACGTTATAAAATCAATAGCATTTCCTTTACAAGCGCAATTCTAGTGTAATGCTTGAAATGACCGTAAGTTTCCAGGGATGGTGACTTATCATTGATAACACACTTCTGATTCAATCTTTGCTTTCCACGCTTCAATACTCTCCAGGCCTTAATGACAAAAATAATACCACGACACTATCCGTCCACATCGCTAACAAGTCATCTTTAACCGTTCCACTAAACCACTCGCGCGCTCTGTTTTTACTCTTATCCCGCGCTTAAGCACACTCATATTACAAAATAGAACCAATCGGCTTTTCGCTCGTGTTATCCCGGTGTAGATCAGCTCTCGGGTCAGTACGGGGGTAAAATCCGGCGGTAAGATCATTAAGGTTAAAGCAAACTCGCTACCTTGAGATTTATGAACCGTCATGGCAAACGCGGTTTCATGGCTTGGAACTCGGCTTGGTAATACGGATTTCACACTGCCATCGGGTAGTTCAAAAAAGACCTTGAGGCGTTTATTGTCATCAGAAAAATCAATCATGCAGATGCCAATATCACCATTATACAACCCTAATCCGTGGTCATTTTGCGTCACCATGACAGGGCGGCCGTGATACCAAAGTTCATCCTGTGGATTAATAAGTCGCTGACGAGACAACGCTTTTTCAATGCGCAGGTTTAATCCTGACACACCAAAATCTCCTTCTCGTATCGCGCACAATAATCGGCACTGAGAAAACTGCTTCAAGGCCATTTTCGCTCGTTGCAATTGATCCTCAACAAGCTCAATGGTACTCGTGTCTTTCGGCCGTATTTGCTGTAAATACAGCGCATATTCCTGTACCAATGTTTGCAGCATGTGACTGTAGCTTTCACCACTTAACGTGTGAGATTCAATATCTCCAAATCCTTGTTCAAAGACCTGCTCGACACGTTTGGGTTGACCTGATTTTATAGCCTTTGCTAGCTGACCAATGCCAGAGCGTGCATCAAATCGAAAGCTCTTTTGCAGCATACACAAGCTATCACTGATGACGTTGCCATCCTGTTTGATGGTGTCGTCTGGGTTCACTGAGCCTTCATTAACATTGATGTGTTGATACTGCGTCAGTTCTTTGAGCACTTTTTCCTGAGCACTGCTATAGCCTAATTTCTGGAATGAGCAGATATCACCAAGTACAGAGCCGGCTTCCACAGACGCTAACTGATCTTTGTCTCCGAGCAGTATCAAGCGAGCATTGTCTGGCAGCGCCTCCACCACTTTATACATCATAGGCAGATCAACCATCGATGCTTCGTCAATCACAAGAATATCCAAATGCAGCGGGTTCGCTCGGTTGTGTCTGAACTCGGCACTATTGGGCAATGCCCCAAGTAAACGGTGAATCGTACTCGCTTGGGTAGGAATTTTCTCTTTGAGTTGCGGTGACACAGGCAGCTCAGTGATCGCCTGACCAATCGATTCGGTTAGTCTTGCGGCTGCTTTCCCGGTTGGTGCTACCAGGCGAATAGTAGGCTCTTTTCCTGTTTGCTCTGCTTGAGTAATTAATGCAGCAAGAAGCTTGGTGACCGTGGTGGTTTTACCCGTGCCTGGCCCTCCAGAAATGACCGCAAAGCGACGAGTTAATGCAATGGAGGCCGCGACTTTTTGCCAATTCACACAAACAGATAACGGCACCCATTGGTCCAGCATTTGTAAATCTTCACTTTTATTAGCAGCCAGTAATAAGTTATCAATCGCCATCCAATCCAGGGATGTGTTATCGACAATATCAAGATGATCACAAACCAGTTGTTGACGGACCACTTGAGTATTTTTTGATGAAGAAAGACTTTTCAGCCCATTAAATAGGTAGTGATAACTTCGCTGAAAGAGACGATCAAGTAACGCAGAGAGGTTTTGTACCTCAGTAGGCTTTAAGATCATCGGTGACCCAAAGCGAGTTAAACATTCCGCTAAGCCGATTTCGTACTGCCAGTAGCGATGCAGATACAAGCGTTCGCCATCAAACATCATCGGCACGGCCTCGCTATTTTCACCAATCAAAGTCGACTGTTGAATCAGCGATGCCCAATCAATGCTTTGTAATTGCAAGCTTAACGCCGTGGCGGAATCACCATACAGTCCGAGTTTTAACGCCCACGGATGATGAGCATGATCATTAGAATTCACCGAATTATTTGCAGTCTCGCCCACCATCGAAGGTGTTGGCAGCATCAAACAGATGTTTCCCTTACTCAACTCATGGCTGATTAACCCCGCAAGAAAGCCGATCTGTTCTGGAGCATTCTGTTCTTGGGCTGCAATGAATCGAGCAAATTGATAGTCCAGCTGCCTAATGACGCCTTTCTTCGCCAATGTGTTTAAATTACTAAGAAGAGACATTGTCATTAAAAATCCAGCTCCATTTGATCAGCGGTACGAAGGCCATTAGGAATACCGCCAGCTATGAGGTTATCCATATCATTGAGAAGGTCCAAACTTGGCTTCGCGGAAAAAATGCCATGTTCCGATTGGCCATCCATACCACGAAGAAAAAGATAATATACCCCACCGAAATGGGCGTCATAATCGTAGTTTGCTAATCGGCTGCGCAAGAAACGATGCAGCGCTAACGCATAAATTTGGTACTGCAAATCATAGCGATGATCCACCATCGCCGCACGTAAAGCTTCGCCGTGATAGCACGAAACGTCATCACCAAGATGATTCGATTTCCAATCCAAAATGTAGTATTTACCTTGATGTTCAAAAACTAAATCAATAAACCCTTTCAGCATGCCTTTCACGGTTTGAAAACCGAGAGAGCCGGCCTTTGCTGATAGTTCATCATGTTGACGGATGGTCTGATTTAGCCCATTGGCCGTGAGCACTTCAATGGGCAATAAAAACTCCATCTCGACCAACCTTTGCTCTGCGGACTTTTGATTCAGTCGGAGATCTCGCCCATCAAGAGGGGTGCTTAACACCGTGTCCACCAACGTTTGTAAAATGGGCAGCCAATGTTCATCTAGCTGCTCTTTCTCCATTAAGTGGCGAATAATGTCGAGGTTGCTTTCTTCACCAGCAGGAAGGGTAAATTCCACCTCTTCAAATAGCGTGTGCAAAAACGTACCCGGACGAGCGCCCCGTGGGAAGGTGAAAATTGACCGCTCTGGCTCAATAAGTTCCGTTTCATCTTGCTCTTCAACAGAATCAATATCAAAGCCCTGAATCTCAACACTGGCATCATAATGAGATTGATGTCCACCTTGTTTAACCAGCCCAGAATAGCTAGTAACACGCCAAGATCGGTCAATCTCACTCTGGAGTACATGAGCATGAAGATCGACAGCATGTTCTTGCAAAATAGAATAAGACTCATCGTGAGGCAACGGGGGATCCGTCACCACAATAGCGCTCAATGCGTTAGCTTGAACCGTTAACGCATTGTTGAGTTCGGAAATACCGCCTTGTTGTGCATTTTGCAATAAATAACCCAGTGCACTTTTATCAACTCCGGTCGGTTCTTTGGTTGAGCGTCCTCGTCTTATCGGTGACACCCCAATGAAACAGCCATACACTGCCCGAGTGAGTGCGACGTAAGCGAGTCTTAAATCTTCAGCTAAGCGCTCTTTATCGGCCTGCTCTAATGCGGCACCACTGTTGGTAATATCGAGTATCGTCTGATCACTGGATTCGTCGTAATACTTCCCTTCGCTTGCTTCACGATAACTGACTAGAAATGGAAGAAACACCAAATCATATTCCAGACCTTTCGATTTATGAATGGTGATGATTTGAACCAAGTTTCGCTCAGACTCTAAACGTTGAATTTGATCATCACTGCCACCTAGCCCTTGTTCGGCTTGGCTAATGGTTTCCGCAAGCCAACGCAACAAACCATGGTCGCTGTCTAACTCTTGCCTCGCTTGTTGCAGCAGTTCTCCAATATGCATCAAATCGGTGAGCGTGCGTTCGCCATTATCTTCTTCCAGTAACCGTTCAGCGATATGACGCTTACTGATTACGGAACGAAGCATCGGAAGCACACCTCGTTGTAACCAGAGTTTTCGATACTCTTTGAATTCGTTAACCGCGTTATCCCAGATGATTTCATCGTTATTTAACGCATCAAGCTGGGTTGCGTTCAAAGCAAACAATTCAGAGGCAAGGCACGAACGCAGTGCTCGATCATTATCCGGAGTTAGTGTGGCTTGCAATAGTCTTTGTAGATCTTGAGCCACCCCACTGGTGAACACGCTATCTCGGTTAGAAAGGTAAACACTGGCAATCCCTTTATCGGCCAAAGCCTGTTTGATCATTCGCCCTTCATTACCTGTTCTCACCAGAACAGCCATATCTCCCGCTTCAACGGTTGTTCTTTTCAAGCTACTTGCTGATCCACTTGAAAAGTAGGCATTATCACTTTGAGCTGCGGTTAATATCGTTTGGATCTGACTCGCCGTCGCCAGCGCCATTTCATCAAGGTATTCCCCTTTCGAGCGCGGTTTATCTTCCGCGTCTTGCAGCCAATAGGTCATCGCTGGCTGTTCTTTACCCTTTAAGTACCAATGTTTTTGCTCAGCCACAGGGCTATAGTTCACCGGCAAGAAGGGAATGTCTTCATCATAAACAAATGGGCTACTGGACGATTGAAACAGCTGATTCACCGCCAATACCATGTTGGCACTGGAGCGCCAGTTTGTTCCCAATGTGTAATGGGCACTGACCTGATTTCTTGCTTTGATGTACGTGAAAATATCCGCCCCACGGAAACCGTAAATCGCCTGTTTAGGATCGCCAATCATAAACAGACCGCATTGTGGGTTATTGAGATAGATACGGCTAAAAATATTGTACTGAAGTGGATCCGTGTCTTGGAATTCATCGATCATCGCGACCGGATATAAAGTGCGAATTCTCTCAGTTAACTGACCCGCTTCATCCAAGTCTATCGCAGCAGAAAGTTGAGTAAGAAGATCATCAAAAGAGAGCCACTGTTTATGCTTTTTGGCGCTCGCCAGCTTCTCACGACACTCTTTAATCGCATGGGCCATCAGAGGCGCTTTAAGATTTACAGGGGCCGATAAAAAAGCTTGAATCGCTTCAAACACTTCGTGCTGGGGGGCTTCGCCTTTTGGGGTTTTCTCTCGCAGTACATCTTGGGAGAATCGCTCCAACTTATCGGGGAAATCATAGTTATCCGTTGGCAGTGAAGCCCATGCGGTGATGCTCTCTAGCCATTGCGGTAATGATTTTTTAGTGTAACTGCGTTTGTTAATATCTGAGCCAGAGATGAGAGCCAGAAAGTCAGCTTGATGATCCATCCAATGACGCTTTAGGACATCAATTTTGGCAAGATTGTCCTGATGTAATGCAGAAAGGTCACCGCTCATCGCTTCAACTGATAACGTCAGCGGCGATCCACTTAAGTACCGACCAATATCAGCCAATAGCGATGCTGGCGATCCCCAGATACGTCTCACTTCGCCCGCTAAGTTGATAGGCAAAGGGTAAAAGTTTCGACGCCAATAATCGGCAATCACTTGCGCTTTAAGCTGGCTTTCATCGGTAACAAATTCGTTATCAAAACGACTGCCGGACTCAAAGGCATTTTGAGTCAACATGCGCTGACAAAAACCGTGAATGGTGTACACCGCCGCTTCATCCATTTGACGCTCAGCCTGCAACAGTATTTTTGCCGCTTCTTTATGGTTGCTTACCGCATCAAGTAGCGGTGCAATCACCGGATCATCACTCTGGCTTCGGGAAAAAGCAATGCGAGCATCATGAATTCTTGCCCGAATACGATCCCTCAATTCAGCCGTTGCCGCTTCGGTGAACGTCACCACCAATATTTGATCAACGGTCAGCGGTGTCGAATGGCGTGTCTCTCCGTCACCATGCCCGAGCAGCAAGCGAAGATACAAACCGGCAATCGTAAAGGTTTTTCCTGTCCCTGCCGAGGCTTCAATGAGTCGCGCACCATGCAGGGGAAAAGTCATTGTATTTAGTGTTGTTGCCACAATTTTCGCTGTCATTGTACTCAAACCTATTAATTACCTATTGCATCTTCATGACCTAGAGTTAGGCGGTCACGATTCTAGAATCAAATGCTTACTCTATTTCAAAATAACGTCTGTTTCGAAATAACGTCTGTTGCGAAATAACGTGATCCAGTTATGAAAAATATTACAAATCCGTCCTGAGTCGGTATTCATTCTAAGGGAGTGCGATCTTACTCACGGCAGAGGCGCTTATGAGCCGATAGTATGCCGCTCACTGGTTCACCTGCAGGTCAAATCAATACGTTAGCCTGCTATATCATTCAACGATACCGACCCAAATACCAACCTAATAATGGTCCCTCTGACCTGTGGCCGTACAGAAAACGCCCTACACTATAATGATTGACTGGCGGCCACTTTATTTCTTGTTACTTATCACTTTCCATTACCCCATGACGGTTATTACCACATGACTGGCATGACTGGCATGACTAAATAACGGGTATTACTGCGTGATAGACTCTCAAATGCGTTCTTAGCATCCACTCATTACGCATCGGCCGCATTGACTAGAGCCAATCGTGGCGCTTGAATGATCAGCGACGACAATAATCTCACTTGTGCAGCGAGTTCATCGTTCCATTCGGGCCAAATTCGGGAAATGTACGCACTCGCACCTTCTCCAGTCACATTGAATCCATCGTTAAAAGTCGCGGACATTTTTTTGAACGACTTCTCTTCATCATCCACCCACTTACCTCGACTAAAGCCTGCATCGACGTTAGCCAGCGCGGTTTTAGGGAAGTAGCACAGCGGTTTCGTCATTCCCTGATAATAGAGGCGAACACATTCATTGAGTAACTCTCGTGCGTATTTGACATCATCGATGGCGGGATACAGTTCGTGTACAACACCTTCTTTTCGATCGTAACCAATGATGTGAGTCGGTTTCGAGATGCCAGAAATGGAAAGCAAGAGGTGGTCAATCCAAGCAGACAAATAGTCTTGAGAGCGAATCTTACCACTGCGGTAACGCACAAGGCCGGATTGATAATAATGGGTCAACCAGCCATGTAACTGGACGTTTTTTCCTTCCCCCAACACATCGATCGTCAGGCTTACATCCACATCATCTTGTGGCTGACCGCATAGAAATGTCAGTGTTTCCACCAGTTCTTCGGCTTGTGCTCGATTGGTTTCAAACTCTATCTCACCAAAAGCGCCGACGGGCAATTTACCTTGCGCTCTCTGTTCACAAACAAATCGCTCAACAATACTTTGGCTATCAGGGTTACCTTTTAGGCGTTCGTCCAACAAGCTATCAAGCAATTGATCCCGTAGCTGATAACTTTCCAGCCCGTTAAGCACAAAAGGTTCTTCGTTTTCCATGATGGGTAACGGAGGTTCAAAAGAGACTTTTAAGCGGCGGTTAAAGAAGTACTGAACCGGTAAGCGCCAAAAACGTTGCAGCTCCACTAAATCGAGCTCAATGGGAAAAGTGGCTCCAAGTAAAAAATCACTCAACTGGCGTTCAAACTCACCGCTTTTTTGACCTTGCCGATTCACAGCAGGCATCCACTCTTTAGCGTAGCTGCCAGACAAACTAGAGAACTCATTTGGGCTAAATGGCACCATCGCGTGTTGCGTAATGAGTGATGCGACCAAGCGATCACCCGATGCATCACAGGGAAGCTCCTGATCATCCGAAAGACAGTAATTTTGGTGGCAATACTCCAAAAGCTCCGACACCAGTACGGAAGGGACTTTATCGGTATTGTCTTGAATAGAGCGGCCAACATAACTGATGTAAAGCTTTTGAGTGGCCGACAAGATCGCTTCTAAAAACATGTAGCGGCTGTCTTCTCGTCTTGAACGATCACCGGCTCTGAAACTCCGCTGTAAATAGTCAAAACCTTCAGTCATATCATTCGGTGGGTAAACACCATCATTCATACCCAGTAAACACACCACATTGAACGGTATTGAACGCATAGGCATGAGGGTACAAAAGTTGACCTGCCCTGCTAAGAAACGCTGGCTGATTCGAGTACCTGAGAGCTTATTGTTCAGATATAAGCTAACGACACTCGGGGCTAACTCTTGATGGTATCCCGCATCGAACAACTGCTCTTTTAACGTAGAGAGCGTATCTCGAATCGCAACCAGAGCCACTTCACCTTCTAATTCAACCGCAAAGAAATCATCCAATAACTGGTTGAGTGTTTCTCGCCAACGTTCAATGGATTGAGTTTGCGCTAACCTTTTTCGGTAATCGCCAATCAGTTCAATGAAGTGTGCCAGTTTTCCTGCGAGTTCAGCCTGAATGCCTTGCACTTCATTATAAGGAGCCAGTAACTCACCGTTTTGGTTGTCACCCATTTGGAACAACCCTGAATCCTCGGTCATGGCGTAGCCAAGCATCATCCGCTGAATGCCGAACTGCCAAGTATTTTGGGTCGCCTCTGGTAATTCAAACTCTTTTGCCGTGGACGCATCAAGCCCCCAACGAATGCCCGATTCTTCAATCCAGCGTTTTGCCTGTGTGAACTCCTCATCACTTAAGCCAAACTTGGCCATCATGGCTGGGGTCTCAAGCAGCTCAAGAAGTTCAGACGCCAAACATCGCGTATTCGGCAAATCCACCAGCTGCATAAAGGCCGCTAGAATAGGGCTTTCTTGGGTAGCGGTGCGGTCAGAAATGGAAAAAGGAATGTAGCGTTCACCGGGCGCGTTACCGAACACGGCTTGAATAGCAGGGCTATAGGCATTGATATCAGGCACCATAACAATGATATCGCGCGGCTTTAAGCCAGAATGGTGGTCAAACATACCAAGTAATTGATCATGCAAGACTTCAACTTCACGCATGGCGCTGTGGCAAGCATGCAAAGACACGGAACCATCACCCAGCATGACGACTTGTTTATGGGCACTGGAATCGAGTTGTTCATCATTTTGATGCTCTTCAAGGTTTAGAATATCGGCCTGAAGCTGATGAAGCAACGAATCTCTAGGGATATCAACAAACGCTTCGATTTCATTCGACTCTAGCTGAGAGAGCAAAAACAGATTGTCTCGCCCTAGCTTACCCAAAGAAGCCAACAAATTATTCCCGGCGACCTCGGTATGGAGTTCATCGACAAGGTTATCTTCAAGTGACCCTTTTAACTGGTCCGTTTGCCCACCAATCTCGGAGTGATCATTTTGCCACTCAAGATGCTGGCGATGCTTTGCGGCCAATTTCGACAGATATTTTTTGTCTCGCACATCTCCCCAGTAGTACCGACAAGGGTTGGTAAACATGAGGTGGACATCAATGTGCTCACCAATCGCTTTTAATGCATCCATGTAACGTGGCGGCAGTGAAGAAATGCCGAAAACAAAAAGCCGCTTGGGTAAGTGGTTTAATGAGCCCTGGAAATGCGCCAGAGTCTCGATAAATTCTGCGTAGAGATTGGCTCGATGATACGGCGACTGTTCAAGTTCGATCGTATAGTCATAAAGCGCTTGCCATAAGATCGGCTGCCATGGGTGATCCCCTTCAAGTTCAGCGACCGTTTGCCCAGCTTCCCAAGCGGCTATCCACTCTGGCCGATATACGAGGTAACCATCAAAAATATCGGCGATTTTCTCCACCAACTGATAGAGCTTTGAATTGTCTTCATCATCGTTCAGATAGCGAGCAAGGGGTTCAAAATGCTCATGCTCTAACATCGAAGGAAGCAAGTGCATTAATTTCCACGTCATGCCCTCTTTATTGAAAGCGCTGCGTTTGGGAACATCGGGCAAAATCTGAGTAAACAGTTCCCAGATAAAACTCGCAGGTAATGGAAATTCGAGGTTTGCGGCAATTCCAAACTCGTTAGCCAGCTCCATTCTCAACCATTGAGACATGCCGGGGCTTTGAACCAGAATCTGTTCTTTTTCAAACGGGTTTTCTAATGGGTTTTGACGAACAAGCTCGACTAAAAGAGACTTGAGAATATCGATTTGATTGGAGTGATAGACGGTAAACAAAATACGCTCATACTATTCTTGCCGCAGATAGAATGAGATTAGCATAGGGACACATAATTCGAGAGTGTTATAAGCACATGATTACAATAAACATGACGAGGTGTTCAAACTGTTCACAAGAGATCCCGAAAATGGACAAAAGCAATAAAAAACACCCACCGCACTGAATGATGCAGCAAGGTGGGTGTCGATTTTAATGAAGAGATTTTTAGATCTCACGAGCAGTTGCAACTCCCTACAAAGACTGCAGCTAACCCGCAAGAACTAGAAATCATAGCGAATGCTCGCTAGCTTTTAGCTTTTAGCTTTTAGCTTTTAGCAATTAGATCTTTATAAGCAATCGTTTTGCCCTGCGGTTTCTCATTTTTCAGCTTCATTTTCGGAGAACCCGGTTGAGACAACCAGTAATCAGGATCTTTCTTCGGATTCAGTTTCGGCCCACATTCACCTTGAACACCACTGCGCTCAAGACGCTGCATCACTTTGTCCTGCGCTTGTGCTAATCCATCCAATGCCTCTTGTGGTGTTTTTTCGCCACTCGCCGCTTCAGAAACGTGTTGCCACCACAGCTGAGCAAGCTTCGGATAATCAGGGACGTTCGTTCCTGTTGGTGTCCACTGCTTACGTGCATCACTGCGGTAGAATTCAACCAAACCACCCAGTTGAAGCGCGGCATCGGTCATTGCTTGAGAGTTGATATCCGACTCACGAATCGGCGTTAGACCAACCAGTGTTTTCTTAAGACTGACGGATTTTGAGACCACAAATTGTGCGTATAACCACGCCGCTTGGCGTCTATCCAAAGGCGTACTGTTTAGGAATGTCCATGCACCCGCATCTTGATAGCCGAGTTTCATGCCCTCTTCCCAGTAAGGTCCGCGTGGAGAAGGTGCCATGCGCCATTTTGGCGAACCGTCTTCATTCACAACAGGCAATCCAGGTTTGGTCATATCAGCAGTAAAGGCGGTATACCAAAAGATTTGCTGCGCAATAGAACCTTGTGCAGGTACTGGCCCTGCTTCACCAAACGTCATACCTTGTGCTTCAGGTGGCGCGTATTTTTTCAGCCAATCGACATACTTGGTTGTTGCGTAAACCGCAGCTGGGCCATTGGTTGCACCGCCACGAGCCACATCGGAACCGACAGGGCTACACCCTTCAATACGAATGCCCCATTCATCGACAGGAAGCCCGTTTGGAATGCCTTTATCGCCCGCGCCAGCCATTGAGAACCATGAATCGGTAAAACGCCAGCCCAGTGATGGATCTTTCTTACCGTAATCCATGTGACCATAGATACGCTCACCATCGATCATTTTCACTTTGTCAGTAAAGAACTCAGCAATGTCTTCATAAGCAGACCAGTTTAGTGGCACACCCAACTCATAGCCGTACATTTCTTTAAATTGTGCCTTGAGATCATCACGCTCAAACCAATCCGCACGGAACCAGTATAAGTTGGCAAACTGTTGATCTGGAAGCTGGTAGATCTTACCGTCAGGGCCAGTCGTAAAGTCTAACCCAATAAAATCAGGTAAATCTAAGTACGGGTTGGTGACGCTTTTTCCTTCACCGGCGATAAAGTCTGAAATAGGCACAACTTTTCCGTAACGGACATGCGTACCAATCAGGTCGGAATCGTTAACATAACCATCATAGATATTACGCCCAGTCTGCATTTGCGTTTGCAGTTTTTCGACCACATCCCCTTCTTGAATCAAGTCATGATTGACTTTGATCCCAGTAATTTCATAGAAAGCCTTCGCGAGCACTTTGGCTTCATATTCGTGGGTCGTGAGGGTCTCAGACGCCACGTTAATTTCCATGCCTTTAAACGGTTTCGCTGCATCAATGAACCACTGCATCTCTTTCTCTTGTTCACTGGTGGTCATCGTTGAAGGTGTAAACTCTTCGTTCAACCACTTACTGGCTGCCGCCATATCAGCGTAAGCATTTGGAACAAGTGCAGCAAAAGCGATAGAAAGCGCCATGCAGCGAGAGAGATAAGACTTTTTGATATCCATTTTCATTATTATATAACTCCAATTATGAGTATTCGTGTTTCACGTTATTTGTTGCGCTGTTACATCACTGACGGTCTTTTTCACATCGACTGACTGTTTGGTCTTCGTGAAAAAGTACCGGCAAAAACGCACCCTCAGTTCGTTGTATTTATCCCCATTTCAAAACGGTACCAAGCCAAATTACGCTAAGAGTAAAAGGCACCCAGATAGAGAGTTCCGAGAGTCCAATAAATCCAAGATGGACAAATGCAGAGCTCAGTAACCCAATAAATAATCGATCACCACGAGTGGTCGTAATCGGTAAAAATCCTTTTCGTTCTATGCAAGGTGTTGTGATTTCATAAATCGTCATCGTTAATAAAATCAAACCAATTCCAAGAAAGAACAGTGCTGAAGGTGTGGTCCACGCCATCCAAGCCATTTTGCTTACTCCTTATACTCGACCCAATGCGAAACCTTTCGCGACATGATTCCTAACAAACCAAACCACCAATATGCCCGGTAGAATCGTTAATACGCCTGCTGCTGCCAATACGCCCCAATCAATCCCCGACGCACTGACGGTTCGGGTCATCACCGCGGATATGGGTTTTGCATCCACGGAAGTTAGCGTCCGAGCAAGCAGCAGTTCGACCCAGCTGAACATGAAACAGAAGAAAGCCGACACGCCGATACCAGAGCGGATCATTGGTAAGAAAATCTTCAAGAAAAATTTAGGGAAGCTGTAGCCATCGATGTAAGCCGTCTCGTCAATTTCACGAGGCACACCCGACATAAAGCCCTCCAAAATCCACACCGCAAGTGGCACGTTGAAAAGACAGTGCGCAAGGGCAACGGCAATGTGGGTATCAAACAGACCAACCGAAGAGTAGAGCTGAAAGAAAGGCAATAGGAACACGGCAGGCGGCGCCATTCGATTGGTGAGTAACCAAAAGAACAAGTGCTTATCACCCACAAACTTATAGCGAGAAAAGGCATACGCAGCAGGCAATGAAACCGTTAGCGTGATCACCATGTTCATGACTACGTAGGTAATGGAGTTCACATAACCCATATACCAACTGGAATCTGAAAAAATGGTGGCGTAGTTCTGGAACGTCCAATTTTCAGGGAAAAAACTCAGCCCTCCCAGGATCTCTTGGTTCTCCTTAAATGACATGTTCAATAGCCAGTAGATAGGCAACATCAGGCAAATAATATAGAGCGCCAAACCGACTATTTGTGTGTAACGGGTGTATTTAGATTTCGTCATCGACATGATAATTTCCTTATTTATTCTCGCCGTGTGTCATTGCGGTATAGAACACCCAGCTCACCAACAAAATAATGAGGAAGTAGATGATCGAGAATGCAGCAGCTGGGCCAATATCAAACTGACCGATCGCCATCTGAGTTAGGGTTTGGCTTAAAAATGTGGTTGAGTTACCCGGCCCACCACCGGTTAATACAAACGGTTCGGTATAGATCATGAAGCTGTCCATAAAGCGAATCAGCACGCCTATCAGCAGGACGCTTTTCAGCTTTGGCAACTGAATGTAACGGATAATGGACCAGGTTGAAGCGCGGTCGATATTCGCTGCTTGGTAGTACGCATCAGGGATAGCGCGAAGACCTGAATAAGACAACAGCGCAATGAGCGACGTCCAGTGCCACACATCCATGAGAATCACGGTGAGCCATGCATCCAAAGGATCGCCTGCGTAGTTATAGTCGATCCCTATGCTGTTGAGCGCCCAACCAAATAGCCCAATATCTTCGCGACCAAAGATCTGCCAGATAGTCCCGACCACGTTCAGAGGAATCAGCAAGGGAACCGCCAGAATAATCAAGCAGAACACCGACCACCTTCCTTTTGTCGGCATAGTCAGGGCGACGATAATGCCAAGGGGCACCTCAATCATTAATATCGTAAAAGTGAACCCAAACTGTCGTAAAAGCGCACTGTGCAGACGCTCGTCGTTGAGCGTATCTCGATACCACTCGGTGCCAACAAAGTAGGCCGAATTAGCATCAAAAATATCTTGTAGAGAGTAATTCACTACCGTCATCAGCGGCACAATGGCACTGAATGCCACTAGAGCGAAAACCGGTAAAACTAAAAACCACGCTTTATTATTCGTGACTTTGTTCATGCCACATCCCCCACATTGACCAGAAACTCATCGACATACAGCATCGTCCATTGCTCTGGAATGCTAATAAAGGCTTCGTCTTTGGGAACAACCTGATCTTCTTGTAGGCGCGCTTTAATTTCATGCTGCCCCAATTTCAGCGTAACAATCTTGTAGGTACCCAAATCTTCCACATGCAGTACTTTGCACCGCAGTGCCGTGTCGTTGGCTTTTTCCCAGATGTGAACAAATTCTGGGCGAATGCCTATCTTGATGTTGCTACTGCTCGTTTGAGCGATAGCGTGTCGATAGGCCTCAGATAACGGGATCTCAACATCATCAAAACGAACGCCTGTTTCTGTTGGGGTGACCTCCATTAGGTTCATGCCGGGGCTGCCAATAAAGTAACCAACGAAAGTATGATTCGGGCGTTCAAACAGTTCTCTTGGTGTACCAAATTGAACAATTTGGCCGTTGTACATGACCGCAATTTCATCCGCAAAAGTGGATGCTTCAAGCTGATCATGGGTGACATAAATCATGGTGATATTGAACTGTTGATGTATCTGCTTGAGCTTTCTGCGCAGTTTCCATTTCAGTTGTGGATCGATAACCGTCAACGGCTCATCAAACAATATCGCCGATACGTCATCTCGCACTAAACCACGCCCCATAGAGACTTTTTGTTTTTCATCAGCGGTGAGGTGTTGCGCCTTTTTAGCGAGCACATTGGTGAGCTCTAAAATCTCTGCTATTTCCGTCACCTTTGAGTGCACTTTGGTCTTATGAATGTTCATATTACGAAGTGGAAAAGCCAAATTGTCATACACCGTCATGGTGTCGTAGATAACTGGGAACTGGAAAACCTGAGCGATGTTGCGATCCTGTGGGCGCAGATCATTCACTTTCAACTCATCAAACAAGACTTCGCCTTGTGACGGACTCATGAGCCCAGAAATGATGTTTAACAGTGTTGATTTTCCGCAACCTGACGGGCCAAGCAGAGCGTAGGCTCCACCTTGTTTCCAAACATGATTCATCTCTTTAATGGCGTAAATCGAGGAATCTGTCGGTTTTTTATCGTAGGTATGAGCCAATGAATTGAGTGTAATTTGAACCATCTCGATTATCCTCTTACATCATGAGTTGGGGAGTGGATGAGCTGCTCATCCATCCCAAACACATAGAATTTATGGATGGGTATATAGATTTTGATGCTTTCATCGACGTCATAACTGTGAACACCCGGTAAGTGCAGAACCAAATCAAGAAGATCGTTTCGAACATGCAAAAAGGTTTCTGAGCCGCTGATCTCCGCCACTTCCACCTGAACCGTTAATTCAACATCATCATCGTTCTTTGGCAGCAAACTGAGATGGCTAGGACGAATCCCAAAAAGGTGCTCGCCTTTATCTAACTTGCTCAAGGACTGGTTAAGTGGAAAATGAGAGGTTTTATCAAAGGTCACTTCGTTGTCGGTGATCTCACCATTGATCAGGTTGATCGGTGGTTCGCTGAACAAAATTGCCGAGTCTACGTTGTCTGGTTTGTGGTACACCGAAGGCGTTAAACCGGATTGAATCACTCGCCCTTCGTGCAATATTGTGGTCGTTCCTCCAAGTGCTAGCGCCTCATTGGGTTCCGTCGTCGCGTAAATGGCAATGGTGTGTCTTGCTTGAAATAACTCACGCATCTCTTGTCGTAGCTCTTCCCTCAATTTGTAGTCAAGGTTAACTAATGGCTCATCAAATAGAATGATTTCAGCGTCTTTTACTAAGGCTCTCGCCATTGCCGTTCGCTGTTGCTGACCGCCTGATAACTCTAAGGGATGCTTATGGAGATGCTCTGTGATTTGCAACATGGCTGCGGTGGCATGAACGCGCTCTTTAATATCACTTTCGGCCATTTTGGCCAGACGTAACGGGGATGCGACATTTTCAAACACCGTCAAGTTCGGGTAATTAATGAATTGCTGATACACCATTGAGATGTTTCGTTCACGGACAGACACGCCAGTGACATCAACACCGTTTACCCAAATACTCCCTGATGTTGGGCGATCCAACCCGGCGATAAGCCTCATTAATGAGGTCTTCCCTGCCAGTGTTCGCCCGAGCAATACATTAAATGAGCCCGGTTCGAAGGTCAGGCTCACATCTGAAATATGCGCCTCTCCATCCACCAGTTTGTTCACTTGATCCAATCTTAATGACACTTAACACTCCTTGAGCTCTGAACAAAATCACTTTCGATATTGTTCGATATTGCTAGAGTCATGCCAAAATATCATTCTATTAACAATTTATTTACACACCAAGCTCACAGCCCTTTATTTATATAGAGTTCATTAAAAATGATTGATAAGAAAGCGCTTTAATTCTAATTGGGCATGTGAGATCTAAGTAACATTTGTTAACAAAATGTGTTCAGGTGGAAATGATTGGTGATATGTTGACTGAACACTTTATGAACGTTTGTGTTCCAATACGAACAATTAGAATAAATACTTAATTTTTCTTTAAACATAGAATCAGAGCTGAGCTAATTTTAAGATGGACGATAAACATCAATCAATCATTGAACAGTCTTGGCAGCGCTGCCGTCAATCCGGACTATCACACAGCAGCACGCCCACCGTTGAGTTAGAAACCGGCTATCTATTCAACCAAGCGTTAGATGAACATTCAGGGCTCATTAAAACCACACATCATAAAGTTCTGCCTTTCTATGACAGTTTGCTGGCTAACAGCAATTGCTTGATTACCTTAACGGACACTAACGGATTGGTTTTAAAAAATTGGGGAGAGCAACGGTTTTTCTCGAAGCATCAACCAGATGTGTTTCAAAATGGTGCACATTGGCGCGAGAGTTTGATCGGAACCAACGCCATTGGAACGGCTCTAGAAACCGGGTCAATTGTTCAAGTCTTTCGTGATGAACACTTTTTAACGTCGAACAGATTCATGATGGGATCCGCTGCCCCATTATTTGATTCAGAGAGAAAAATGGCCGGCGTCTTATCCATATCAAGCGACGCTTACATGCCCACCTCTCACACACTTGGTATGGTCAAGTTGATGTCTCAAGCTATCGAAAATCAACTTATTGCTTCACAATTTCAAGATGATCAGTACCTGCTCTGGTTCAATACCTCCCCAGAAAATATTGACAGTCAGTGGTCATCGTTACTGGTGTTTAATGAAGATGGCGTCATTATTTCCGCCAATCGCCGAGCGGAAATCACATTGGGCCAAGGGTTAGCACTGCAACGCCTTGATCAACTCTTTGATATTAAGTTGACGCAAGTCCTCTCTCATCCCCATTACAATCCAATGTCGTTAGTCAGCCACTCAAAACACAATTTCTTTGCGATTGTGACGCCGCCTAAAATGCCCGTAGGTCGTAAGATTGATTACCGAATCCCGACAAAAAAGCCATCGAATACCCCTCCAAAAGTTCCTATCGAACTGGAGAAACTCAACATGGGAGATCCTCGACTTGCCAAAGCGATTTCCCAAGCGAGCCGGCTTTTAAATACGGATATCCCGATTCTGATTCATGGTGAAACCGGTGTAGGAAAAGAAGTGTTCGTGAATGCACTGCACCTCGCAAGCGATCGTAAACATGCCCCGATGATCGCTGTTAATTGCGCTGCGATTCCAGCTGATTTGGTTGAGTCTGAGTTGTTTGGTTATGAAAAAGGGGCATTCACTGGCGCGAACCAAAAAGGCTACATTGGATTGATTAGAAAGGCGGATAAAGGGACTTTGTTTTTAGATGAACTCGGTGATATGCCGATGAATGTACAAGCTCGACTCTTGCGAGTTTTACAAGAAAGACAAGTGACACCACTAGGCTCAACCACCTCTTACCCTGTCAATTTCAAGTTGGTCTCCGCCACGCACTGTCATTTAAAAAACAATGTAGAACAAGGCACTTTCCGCCAAGATTTGTACTATCGAGTGACGGGATTGAATATTACCCTTCCTCCCCTACGTGAACGGACAGATAAAGTGGTGCTTATCGAGCACCTTTTGAGCACGTTCTCTCTCGACGATGAACAGCCTAAACTGAATCAAGAAGTTCTGGAGATGTTTACTTCTCACCCGTGGCCTGGAAACATTCGTCAAATGGTCAGCGTCATCCAAATAGCACTCGCGATGGCTGGCAATGAAACCGTAACGGCCGACCACCTACCTGACGATTTTCTTTTGGATGCCGAATACCAGTCAAGGCCTCCTTCAATACTCGCGGTCGATTCAAATGAAACTTATCAGTGTATTCGATCATCAAACACCCACCCAACTGAGGCTAACACTTCAGTTGCTAAAAATTCAGTTGCTAAAAGTTCAGTCGCTAAAAATTCAGTAACAGACGCTGTAATAACCGATGATCGAGTAATAGATGCACTAGGAACAAGAAATGAGTTAGTAACAGGCGCTTCGACGATGATTGATAACGCGCAATGGTTAAATGTCTACGAACAACATGGCCGCAATGTATCAGCAACAGCAAAGCAACTGAACATCAGCCGCAACACACTCTATAAGCGCTTAAGGGAACAAGGGCTGCGGTAAGTTCGCTCATGATTGAAATATAGTCAAATCACTATTTCGCTTGTCGTATCTCGCTTGTCGTATCTCGCTTGTCGTATTTCACTTGCAATATGTTCGACTATGCCTAACTATCTTTAATACTCGTTCAGAACAGTTAAACGTATAGGCGTATGGCTTCTAATATTTCACTAAAACAGCTGAAAGTATTTACTACCGTGACTCAGCACAAAACACTCACCTCTGCTTCAGAAGCGCTTTATCTGTCTAAAGCCGCGGTTAGCATGGCACTTTCTGAGCTAGAGAAACAGATTGGTCACGCTCTGTTTGATAGAGTCAATAACCGTCTAATCATCAATCAAGAAGGGATAAAACTTCTTCCGCTTGCCGACGAGCTCTTGCACCGAGTCAGTGATATCGATGAATTATTTAGCCACAGACAATCCCTTACCGGTCAACTTAGAATCGGTGCTAGTGACACGATTGGTAACCATGTCGCACCTATTTTACTCAGTGAGTTTCGCCATAAAACCCAGCATAATTCACAGAGCTTGTTCATCTCTAATTCCAGTCTAATTTGCCAAAAGTTGGTCGATTACGAACTTGATATTGCTTTAATTGAAGGTAAGACCCAGCACCCAGAACTCATTTCCAGTCAGTTCAGTCAAGATGAGATGTGTATTATTTGCCCTTGCGATTTTCCAAATGCAGATGATCCGTCAGTCCCGGTGAGTGCCTTAGAAAACAGCCAATGGCTGCTACGAGAAGCGGGCTCTGGATCGCGAGAATTTTTCTTACAGGCGATTGCTCCACGTATTGAACACTGGCAAGAAGCATTTGAACTGAACACCACTGAGGCATTAATTAACAGCGTTTCAGCGGGGTTAGGCCTCGCTTGCTTATCACGCTTGGCTGCGCAAGCCGCACTGAACGATGGACGAGTCAAAATGCTCAAGGTTCCTCTCGATATGACACGTCAGTTTTGGCTACTTGTGCATAAAGAGAAATACCAAAGTCCACTTCTCAAGCGATTTATTGACTTTTGTCATCAAGTGGATAAAGAGTCACCACATAGCTCCCAGAAATACCCATCTCACTAGACTTAAACGAACGCAAGCTGTATAAAAAGACAGTGATGTATTTATTTGAATCGAGGATTGACCATGGCTGTAATCGTTAAGTACGTGGTGGAACGCAACGGAGAAGAGAAAATGACTTTTACCTCTAAAGCCGAAGCTGACGCTTATGATAAAATGCTGGATATGGCAGATGAGCTGTTTGAACTACTCAGCAAGAGTGATGTGATAGAAGATGAAGGTAAGCAAGAAGAGCTTGCTATGTACCTTGCAAAGAACAAAGAAGAAGTTCTTTATGCGCTTGGCGCTAAGCGCAAACCCGCGCCTAAAAAAGCCAAAAAGATTGAAGCGGTAATTGACGCGCCAAAAGAAGAAGACGCGGCTTAACCTTTTCTTATGAATACCGAAACCCAGAGCCTTGTCTCTGGGTTTTTCTTTTATAGCGTGAATTTTTTATAGCGTAAATATCGCGCAAAGCGGAAATTCAAACGGGTAAAGTTTTCCCTGATAGTTCTCTTTTATTCCCGTTAAAATACCGATGTCCCTTTAAGTTACGAGCACCACGATGACCTACCACGTTGAAGTTTGTATTGATAACATTGAATCTCTTCATAACGCCATGACAGGCGGAGCCACTCGCATTGAATTGTGTTCTTCTCTTGCCCTAGGTGGATTAACCCCCAGCTTCGGTTTTATGAAAAAAGCGGCGCAGCTTTCAACGATTCCTGTTTATGCCATGATCCGCCCTAGGCAGGGAGATTTTTTTTACGACAGCGATGATATTGAGTCCATGTTACTGGATATAGAGGCGGCGGCCCTAGCAGGCTTACAAGGGGTCGTGTTTGGTGTTTTGAATGAGAGCGGTGAAATCGACATGCCAACGGCTACCCAGTTAATGAACAAAGCCAACCAGTATGGGCTTGGTGTCACGTTTCATAGAGCCATCGATCAATGCCGAGATTATCGCCGAGCGATCGAAGACATCGTGGAACTTGGCTGTGAACGCATTCTCACCTCTGGACTGGCTCAAACCGCGGCTTTGGGATCAAACACTCTTGCTGAAATGGTGAGATTAGCCGATGGTCGAGTGAGTATTATGGCCGGAGCTGGATTGAATGCCACTAATGTTTTAGACATTATCGATGCATCCCATGTCACTGAAGTGCATCTATCTGGAAAATCCAGCCGCGAAAGCAAAATGACCTATACCGCAGAACACGTTAAGATGGGCAATCAAGATGATCGCCTTATTCCGATAACGGATGCTCAAGCGATCTCACAAGTGGTGAGTCAATTAATCTAATGAGATGATTCATCAACTTAATACTAAAAATACCAGCGTGAAACAAACCCTATGGCTAAAGATCTTTTTTATCAATTGGACCTTAATTTACTCCGAACTTTCTTAGTACTTTCTCAAGAGCTCAACATGAGAAAGGCCTCTGAACGCCTATTTGTTTCACAGCCTGCCATTAGCCAAGCACTACAAAAGCTTCGTAACCACTTTGATGATGAACTGTTTGTGAAAGTCCATGGAGGTCTTAAGCCCACTGCTTTTTCTGAAGACCTAGCAAACGCTGTCACCCCCCATTTAGACGGGCTTTCTACAAGCCTTAATCAGATAAATGAATTTGACCCTGAAAAAATCAACCAGAAAATCACTATCGCCATCCCCCCTATCATACTGTCCAATATTTCTGCTTCTTTATTTTTAAACATGAAAAAGCAAGCGCCGAATGCTGAGATCGAACTATTAGCATGGTCGAGTACAACACCTGATGACATTAAAAATGGGCATACGCTGCTTGGTGTACATTATGATATTGAGACTTCCAAAGATATCTATTCTGAACACATTGCGACGATTCAAGGAAACGTGATAGTTAGAAATGCCCACCCTATAAAAACGAAAACAGCTGACTTTATGGAATTCAGTCGATATGAACACGCTTCAATTATCAGCCCAGGCTGGAACGATCATTTCGGGTATGCAGCGAATCTAATGAAAGAGCACGGAGTCACCCCAAAAATAGGATTTCGTTCAGAACTGATTATGGCTGTCATCGATATCACCCAACACACCGATATGATCATGCCCAACTCGAGCCTATTTTCTATCGAAAACCACCCGGGATTAAGACAAATACTCCCCACCATCAATGGAAAACCTTTTACCATAGATATCTTAAGCCATTTTCATAAACGAAATAGAAAAAGTGCTTTAGTGATCTGGTTACACGATTTGATCCGCCAATCAATAAAACAAAAACAGAGTGATAAGCTTTAATTATCACAGATATAAAATCTAATAATTAGAGCTAATACATTCACTACCATAATATGACTCCCATCAGGAATTACTGACTCACGGAAAGAGTTTTATAACCCTTACTAAGAGTAATATTATGAAAGCAGCTTTAACGACAATCATTGCATCAACACTTCTTTCAACCAGCGTATTAGCAAATACATTTGAAAGCCAACACCGCGTCGGCCTTGGCTACACCTCAACAGAGATCAGCAGCCCTGAATACGACTCTTCTGTCGAATGGGGAAATGGCATCAAATTAGAATATGGCTACGAATTCAACCGTATCGTCGGTATCAACGTTTCATATGGTAAAAACAATGAGTCTGATAGCGGTTATGGTTTACACACTAAAATTGATGGCTCAACGTTTAAACTCGATACTGACATTGGTTACAAATTCTTTTTTGATGGCTTTACCATCAAACCGTATGGCTCACTTGGCTTAATTCGTTACTCTGAAGAAATCACATTGTCGGTAGGTGATAACGGTGCATCGACAAAGTGGAACGATACGAATGTCTTTATCGGGACGGGTGTACGTGCCGAATTTGGCAACAATGTGTACAGCGATCTTCGTTTTGACTTCACCTATTTTGATAATGAGCTCATCGACATCGATTACAACCAATTTTCTTGGACTATCGGCTACAAATTTTAACTCGTAAAGATGCCAAGGATGGCATTTTCTCTCTGTTGCTTTACCCATAGAGCGCCACCTTCTTTCTTTTAGGTCTCTATGAATCCATAGCATCATTCAGTTTGGGCAATATATCTACAAGATAAAATAGCTCAGTAAAACAGCGTTGTATTCTCTATTCACGAGCATAGTATGAAAAAAATCATCGGCCTTCTAGCCACATGCCTATTCACTTTTAGTGCCTTTGCTAACACCTTACATATCTCTCCTGATATAAAAATTGGACCTTACTGGGGTTCCGGTATTTCAGGTGGGGGGCTTCAGCTTGGGCTCGCAGATACTCTTGGGTTCGACGCACTTTATCTCTCATATAGCCATAGTTCTTATGAGTTTCTAAAAACCGATAAAGAACGTCTTAAAACCTACCGCATTGGCGGGCAATATCAATTAGTACCAGCGCAAAAGATGTCACTTCAGCTAGAAGCGGGGATATTTGACTATGAGGGACGTCGACAGATGTTATGGAATGAACCTCGATATGCAGAAGGACAAGGTGTCAGCCTTTCCGCATCTTGGGTCATGTTCATTAATCATCACTTAGGTTTTAGAGCGGGTGGTGATTTTAATTTCATTGACAAGAATAAGACCGTTGGGTCCAACACCTTTTTTGCAACGTTTTCGACAGGTGTCGTTATTCAGTTTTAATGATAGATACATAGATAAGTACATCTATTCCGATGAACGAATGAATAGAAAAACTGACGGTTGAACTCTCAATAAGATATTTATTTCAACGCATCATCAATACTTTGTTCGCCCAGGTGGCGAACATCTTTTCCTTTGACGAAATAAATGATGTATTCACAAATATTTTGGCAGCGATCGCCAACACGCTCAATGGCGCGCGCTGACCACATGACTTGTAAAATGCTAGGAATATTCTTGGGATCGTCCATCATATAAGTGACTAGCTGATGAATGACCGCTTTATATTCAGCATCAATCTTATCATCTAATTTGTACACATCGGCTGCTGAATCCACATCCATGCGAGCAAACGCGTCGAGCACCTGATGAAGCATCGCTATCGCTTGGCGGCTTAAAGGCTCGAGGGACACATGATAAGGCTGCTGTTTTGACGATGGGCTTTCAATGGCCACCTTGGCAATGCTTGTCGCGACATCACCAATGCGCTCTAAGTCAGTAATGGTTTTAATGATCGCCATGATTAAGCGCAAATCTTTTGCCGTAGGCTGCCTTTTGGCAATAATTCGAGTACACGCTTCATCAATAGACACTTCCATTGAATTCACTTTGTGATCGTCTTTTACCACTTTCTTAGCGAGTTCAATATCATCTTTGTGCAAAGCTTGCATGGCAAACGCAAGTTGCTGCTCAACCAAGCCCCCCATCGTTAAGACATGAGTACGAATCGATTCTAATTCAACATTAAACTGACCTGAAATATGACGACCAAAATTCATTCTTTCTAACTGCTCCTTGTATGTACTGCTTGTATTGATTACCGGTATTAACAGAGAGGTATCTTTATCCGTATCGACCCGTTATGTAATCTTCTGTCTGAGTTTTCGTTGGTGAGGTAAAAATCGAATCGGTATCGGAATACTCTATCAGTTTCCCCATATGAATAAAGGCGGTGTGATCACTAACACGAGCAGCTTGCTGCATATTATGTGTCACAATGACGACGGTGTACTTATCCTTGAGATCATTGATTAACTCTTCAATGGTTAACGTAGAAATAGGATCAAGAGCCGACGTCGGTTCATCCAACAAAAGAACTTCCGGTTCAATCGCTATTGCTCTAGCAATAACAAGGCGTTGTTGCTGACCTCCTGAAAGACCAAACGCATTCTCATGCAAACGATGCTTCACTTCGTCCCACAATGCGGCCGAACGCAGTGCATGTTCAACGGCGTCATCCAACGAGCGACTGTTGCTAATTCCTTGAAGACGCAAGCCATAAACGACATTCTCATAGATCGATTTCGGAAATGGATTCGGTCGCTGAAATACCATGCCGACACGACGACGTAATGTGGCAACATCGACATTAGGATGGTAGACATTCTTATTGTGCAGCTTGACCTTTCCTTGAACGCGGCACCCTTCAACCAAGTCATTCATTCGATTAATACAGCGAAGTAAGGTTGATTTCCCACAACCCGATGGGCCAATGAACGCGGTCACTTGCCCTTTCGGGATCTTCATTGAAATATCATTGAGCGCTTGGGTCTCTTTATAAAAAAGGTTCAACCCTTCAATCGTAATGGCGGTTTGATCTTCGGTCAGATTATGTACATCTAACGGGGCTTGATACCCCAATGCTTGATTAACTGAAAACATGATTAATCTTGTCCTAAATTACGATATTTTTCGCGCAAATTGTTACGGATACTGATCGCAGTTAAATTCAAACTAATAATAACCGTCACCAGTAAAAACGAGGTCGCGTAAACCAATGGGCGAGCCGCTTCAATATTCGATGTTTGAAAACCCACATCGTAAATATGGAACCCTAAGTGCATGAATTTTTTTTCTAAATGCAAAAAGGGAAATTCACCATCAACGGGCAAACTAGAGGCGATCTTCACCACTCCCACCAACATCAATGGAGCCACTTCTCCTGCCGCCCTTGCGACCGCAAGTATCAACCCAGTAATGATAGCGGGGCTCGCCATAGGCAATACGATTCGCCACAAAGTTTCGAATTGTGTCGCACCAAGCGCTAATGAGCCATGCCTGACTGAACTGGGGATTCGGGTTAACCCCTCTTCCGTTGAGACAATCACTACCGGCAACGTCAACACCGACAATGTCAACGCTGACCATAACAATCCGGGTGTGCCAAAAGTGGGCGCAGGTAAGCGTTCAGCATACAACAAAGCGTCAATAGATCCGCCTAACGTATAGACAAAGAACCCCAGACCGAACACACCATAAACAATCGAAGGAACCCCAGCAAGGTTAATTACCGCTACTCTGATAATACGAGTGAGTGCATTATTCGCCGCGTATTCATGCAGATAAACAGCAGCAATCACCCCTAGCGGCATCACCACGATGGACATGATGATCACCAACAGCACAGTGCCAAATATCGCAGGAAAAACACCACCTTCAGAGTTCGATTCTCTTGGGCTTTGCGATAAGAACTTCCAAACTTGTTTGAACCATTGCACCGCTTTGTCAACGCTGCTCATTTCGTTGGGGTACCACACATCCAAGATTTCACTTAAAGGAATGGCGGTCTGCTGCCCTGTCATATCCTCGACAATTAAGCGGTCTTGATTTAATTGGGCGCGAAGTTTGGATAAATTCAGATCGGCTCTCTCTAACTTTTTATCCAAAAGCTGTTTTTGAGCTCGATATTCAATCAGAAACGCGTCATCAAGGGTGTTGTTAAGCTCTCGCTTGCGTTTATTTAGCCTAAGCTGCTCTAAGGTTCTGCTTGTGACCTTAAACTCATTTTCTATCAAGGCGGCAATTTGTTTTCTTAACAGACCTACCTTAGAAAATCCGAGCGCAAATGCCTCTGACACTTCGCTAGAAACCACACCGAACTCATTTTGATACCCAACAGGTAACCCAAAAAAATTCCCGTTACGTGTTCGCTCAATCACCGCCCAGCCACTCGGGAGTGATCGCTTCTCAATATTAATATCCAGTATAGAAACAAAATCCGCCGGATAGAGATCCCGATTGGCCACTTTAATGCTGTACCGGCCAATCAGTTCGTCACCGTTTTTCATCGCATCCTCAGGCAAGTTCATACCTTGCAAACGCGTGATTGGAATAAACTCTTGAGCGTACAGTTGGCCGACTAACGTTTCTCCATCTTGAGTTTCCCACTGATAAAGCGGTGCAGGCCAGAAATAAGACAGACCTTTCCAACCGATAAGCAGCATCAACCCCATCACCGACAGTAAGCTTATGCTGACCGCCCCTCCCGTTAACCAAACCCAAGGCGCTCCGGACTTTATCCATTTCAACATGAACCCTGCCCCCTACGGTCGACGGTTGTCTTACTTTGGTTACTTTTATTGCTTCTTTTACTTAGATAACGTCGATTAAGGAAAATAAAAGGGCCTATTCGTTGGTTAAAGAGCACGGTAACGCTCTCTTAGCCGTTGTCTCACCCATTCTGCAATAGAGTTAACAGCAAAAGTAAAAATAAGTAGCAGCAGTGCTGCAAGAAAGAGCAAGCGATAATGAGTACTGGCGACTTCAGATTCTGGCATTTCAACCGCGATGGTGGCCGACAAGGTTCGCATTCCCTCTAAAATATTCCAATCTAATATCGGCGTATTACCCGTGGCCATTAATACGATCATCGTCTCACCTACCGCTCGACCTAAACCCATCATAATGGCCGAAAAAATACCGGGACTCGCGGTTAACAATACGACATAAAGTAAAGTTTGCCATGGGGTAGCTCCCAGCGCTAAAGAACCATCAGAAAGATGTTTAGGTACTGAGAAAACTGCATCTTCAGCAATCGTAAATATGGTTGGAATAACGGCAAAACCCATCGCAAACCCAACCACTAATGCGTTACGTTGATCAAACCCTATCCCATGATTGGCCAAATATATGCGTACATCACCATTAAACAGCCATAATTCTAATGCGGCACTTTGGGACATAATGACCACTACGAGGCACACCAAAACAGGCATTAAAATCAAACTATGCCAACCATTAGGAAATAACGAAACAAATCGACTGGGTAATACATGCCACACCACCCCCACCACTAGGGTAGAAAGCGGCAGTAAGATCAACAAAGCAACCACGGCCGATAGGTAACTTTCAACAATGGGAGCAAACCAAAGTCCAGCCAAGAAACCTATGATCACCGTCGGGAAGGCTTCCATTAACTCTATCGATGGTTTAACCACACGGCGCATACTCTCTGACATAAAGTACGCCGTATAAATAGCCCCTAATACCGCGATCGGCACAGCAAAAAGCATAGCAAAAGCCGCAGCTTTTAGGGTACCAAAAGCAATGGGAACTAAGCTGAATTTCGCTTCAAAATCATCATTGGCGGAGGTCGTTTGCCAGGTAAATTCAGGCTCGGGGTAACTTTCGTACCAGACTTTATTCCACAACGATGAAAAAGATATTTCAGGATGCTCGTTGTTCACCAGAGCCACATCTAAGCGAGCATCACTGAGCGTTAACAGATATTTTTCATTGTTCGACATGGCAACCAACGAGGGGGCTTTGCTAAAGGCGCGAGTAAACATCACCAGTTTTTCACTGGTCGTATGGTGACTTTGCAAGGTGCCATTGGTGTAAAAGCTGTAAAACCCTTTTCGATACGAATCAGGCAATAACATTTCAAGTTCTGAGGCTAACTCGAATTCGCGAATATGAGTGAGTGTTCGTTCTTTGTCTGTTAATACATCAAACCATTGGGACACAAGGCCATCTTGATGAGTCACCAACAATGAATACGCACCAGAGAGCAAACTCACATCAGAGACTGCGTGTTTTTGATTCCCCAAACTTAAATCCACCACCTCACGTACAACAAAGTCACTCTCGCGTTTTAATGCAACAATGAGCTCCGAACCCGTGCGCATGTAAAGCGTATTGCCGTTAGGCGTTACAATGAGTTGGTCAAGATTAGGGAGAGGTTGATTAAAGATGTACTCTTGGATTCCGTTGTCATCATTCCAGCGAACCATGACACGATCATCGTTATAAAGGCCAACGAGTGTCAGTTGGTTTTCAACCAGTGAAAAATCAAACTGAGTCAACTGCTGTGAAGAACGATGAAGAGTTAGGTTTGCGCTATTTTCAAAGAATTCTAGGTTAGGGATAAAAGTCCCCCCTTTTCTACTTTGATTATTTGAAAACCTAGGCTTGAAGATAACGAGCTGCTCAGCATTATCCATCACAGCCTGCCAACCGCCTGGTTTTCGATCCGATGCGGTCAACAAAATATCGTCAGAAACAGAAAAAGAAGAATGAGCGGATGGAGAATCGTCTAATGACCAAAAGTCCAATTGCCCCGATTGAGAGAGGACAAATGCATGCTCTCCATACTCATCAACGCCAATTGAAATCGGAGAAGCAGTGGTGATGCGATTAGAAGCATAGCCAGTTTCAATATCTGCATCAGAGAAAAGGGGTAAGACCACCAGCGCAAGATAGACAAATATCAGTACCAGTGCCATTAGCACACCAACACCACCAAAAGAAACCAACAAACGGAAAATACGATCTTTGATAAATCGTTTTCGGTCTGGTTCTTTTAAGGAAAAGTCGGCACTAGGCATTGGATTCTCAATCTAAATTAAACGTTTTTATAATATTTCATTTTAATGACAATTATATTACAAAAACCCATAAGCCGCTGAAAACACAACAGCTGAATAAACAAAATTCTCATTTTAAGGCTTTAAATATAATTAAACCGCCAAAAGCAAATTTTCACACTCTACTCTAGTACTCTATTCCAACTTTTTGTAACTCTTGCTTAGCAATATCAGTGCCTATGGAAATATAGCCATCCTTTCTCACCAGTTCTTGTCCTTGGGCTGAAAAAACAAAACGGATGAATTCTCGCTCGATGGGTGTCAGAGGGCGATTCGGATGTTTATTTATGTATACGTACAAGTAGCGTGATAGTGGGTACTTACCTGAGAGAATATTATCATGGCTTGGAAAAATATAATCTTGGCCTACTTTCGAAATTGGAATCAGCTTAACACCTGACATTTGGTATCCGACGCCAGAATACCCTATCGTATTGATCGAGGAAGCGACCGATTGCACAACCGAAGCAGAACCTGGCTGTTCGTTGACGTTATTTTTAAAGTCCCCGCCACATAATGCGTTTTGTTTGAAATACCCATACGTGCCTGATACTGAGTTTCGTCCAAACAACTGCATTCGACGTTGTCCCCAATCAGAATCAATGCCCAATTGCGCCCAATTCGAGATAGGCTCATTTCCTCCGCAGCGCTGAGTGATTGAGAAAATACTGTCTAACTGAGAAAAATTAAGCCCCGTAATCGGGTTATCTTGATGAACAAAAACACCGATCGCATCGATGGCCACTCTCAATTCCGTTGGCTTGTACCCATGCTCACGCTCAAAAGCCTCGATTTCACGGTTGCGCATCGGGCGGCTCATTGGACCAAACTGCGCCGTGCCTTCAGTTAGTGCCGGTGGCGCTGTTGATGATCCTGACGCCTGAACTTGCGCGTTAATACTAGGATAGTGCCGCTCGAACTCTTCCACCCATAACGTCGTCATTCCAGCCAAAGTATCCGACCCCACTGAAAAGATGTTGCCAGAGAGACTGGGGACTTTTTGGTAAGGCTTTAACTCAAGAGGCTTTAGAAAAAGAGGTTTAGACTCCATTGCCTGCGCTTTTACAACGACACCAAACAAGCTCAATATCAGCATGATAGACGCTAGGTGCTTCATGAATACTCCATCAACTTTTTGTTTTCCTGCTCACTTCTCACGGCCAACATCAATCAACTTTTATCAAGCGACTTGGCAGCGTGAACGAGAACTTACTGCCTACACCAACGACGCTTTGAATTTCTAAATGCGCATCATGGTGGGTGAGCGCATGCTTCACGATAGCAAGCCCTAAACCGCTGCCTCCTGTATCTCTCGAACGGGCTTTATCGACTCGATAAAAACGCTCGGTTAAACGATGAAGATGTTGCGGTTCGATGCCATCACCACTGTCTTCCACTTCAAGACAAGCCCCTTGAGCGGTTTTAAACCAGCGTACTTTAATCTGAGCGCCAGGCTCTGTGTATTTCACCGCGTTGTAAACAAGATTAGAAATAGCACTTCGAATTTGGTCTTCATCAGCATAGATCCGCAGCTTCGTATCCACTTTAAAATCGAGTTGATGAGCGTCGTCGCCACTTAAACTGGCGGCTTCTTTTTCGAGCACTTCCAGCATCGCAGGAACATCTACGACCTCTTCGAAATCATCCATCGGCGCAGCTTCTATCTTCGATAATGTCAGTAGCTGGCTGACGAGACTGTTCATACGATTAAGCTGCTCAGTCATGACACCATGCGCCTTGCCCCACATTGGCCCTACCAGCATTTCAGGGTCTTCCGTCATCTCGAGGTAGCCACGCAGTACCGTCATAGGTGTGCGTAATTCATGGGAAACATTGGCAAAGAAGTTGCGGCGCATTCCTTCAAGCTGTTTCAGTTGGGTGACATCACGTACCACCATCAAATGCTCACCTTCTGTATAAGGCACAATACGAAGTTCAAGCATGCGCTCCACATTCAATGGCGAGCACATCTCTAATGGTTCCGAGAAGTCTTGTTTATTCAGGTATTTAATGAAATCAGGAGTACGAATAAGATTAGAGATGGGTTGCCCAGAATCATCTGGCCACTTGAAACCTAAAAGATGTTGAGCAAGTTTATTACACCAAACGATATTGCCTTCACCACGAAACACCACCACCGCATCGGGCAGTGACTCTGCACCATTACGGAAACGTCGAATCAAATTCGTCAGTTCTTTGCGTTTTTTCCGTTGACGCTGTTGCAAGCGATAAATGCCATTAAACAGCGATTCCCAGTTACCACTGCCAGACGGTGGCGTCAGTCGTTTTTCATCCCACAACCATGCAGACAGCCTCATCTGATTATGAAGGTGCCACAAAAGCTGCAAAACCGTGGCAGCTAATAGCAACCACGGCATATATCCAAATATCCACCCGACCAAAACCCACGGGGTGTAAAAAAAAGCCAGCTCCCAAGCTAGCCTTTTCCAGGTTAATTTTTCAACCATTTATATCCTCGGACAACCGTCCTTTGGCTCCAAGCTCATCGTTGGCCTAAAGCCTCAATCATTTAAATACAAAGCTTATAAATACTAAGCTTTGGTTGAGAAGCGGTAGCCTGCTCCTCGAACCGTTTGAATTAATTTATCATGTCCAGCATTCTCTAATGCTTTTCGCAATCGACGAATATGAACATCTACCGTGCGATCTTCAACGTAAACATTGGTGCCCCAAACGTTGTTAAGCAGCTGCTCTCGGCTATAAACGCGCTCTTGGTGAGTCATAAAGAAATGCAACATCTTAAATTCGGTAGGCCCCATATCCAGCGGCGAATCACCCGCCATTACGCGGTGGGAAACCGGATCAAGTCGCAACCCTTGAACGTCTATAACGTCTTCAAGTGCCGTTGGTGTAACACGACGAATCACAGCCTTGAGTCTCGCGACCAACTCTTTGGGTGAAAACGGTTTAGTAATGTAATCATCAGCACCGACTTCAAGACCGCGAACTTTATCCTCTTCCTCACCACGAGCCGTGAGCATCACAACAGGAATATTACGGGTCAGTTCTTCGCGCTTCATATGTTTAATAAAATTGATACCGCTACCACCGGGTAGCATCCAATCTAAAAGAACAAGATCGGGAAAGGGTTCTGCGAGCTTAACCACAGCAGTATCATAATCTTCCGCTTCTACCGCTTGGTAACCTTTTTGCTCAAGAACAAAGCACAGCATTTCACGAATCGGTGCTTCATCTTCAACAACTAGAATCCTTCTAGACATAATTTAATAACCTTGTGTATGAAATTAACGAGAGGGTCTACCCCTTTGCAACTGTAGGCATTATTACCAGTAATTATGACACTTTTGTGACCTTTGAAAACAAATTTTCATATAACTTTCGCCCGATGTTCATATATGTAGAGTGCATTCAAACATTGGCCTCCATTTACACGTAATCATTCTCTCGCTGTCTCTTGAGGGAAGTTTGGTGCCGGCTAAGAAAAAATTAGTACCTGTTAGGTAAAGTTTTTTGCACACAGACTAAGACAACCTATAAAAAATTGCCTATTATGACCGACTCAATTCCTGCCTAGAGAAAAAATATGTGGTTTAAAAACTGTCTGGTTTATCGCTTCAATCGCGATATTGAATTCAATGCTGACCAGCTAGAGAAGCAACTTGAAGAATTCCGTTTTACGCCGTGCGGCAGTCAGGATAAGCAAAAATTTGGCTGGGTGACGGCAATGGGGAGACATGGCGATATGATGACCCATGTGTCTGAAAACCGTATTCTGATCTGCGCGAAAAGAGAAGAAAAAATGCTTCCCGCTTCGGTGATCAAAGAGTCACTGAATGCAAAAATAGAAACAATGGAAACCGCTGAAGGTCGCCCTCTGAAAAAATCAGAAAAAGACAACCTTAAAGAAGACATCATCATTGATCTTCTTCCGAGAGCATTTAGCCGCAGCAACCACACGTTCGTGCTTATTCTGCCAAAAGAAGGCTTTATCCTGGTGGATGCGAGCAGCTACAAAAAAGCCGAAGATGTATTGGCATTGCTGCGTAAAACGATGGGCAGCTTACCTGTCATCCCTGCCATTCCAGAACAAGCCGTTGAAACAACGTTAACGGAATGGGTAAAAACGGGGAATACCCCGCAAGGCATCACTTTATTGGATGAAGCCGAACTAAAATCCGTTTTAGAAGATGGTGGAATCATTCGCTGTAAGAAACAAGAGCTCAGTGCAGACGAGATTCAACATCATATCGAAGCTGATAAAGTCGTGACAAAACTGGCACTTAATTGGCAAGAACGTATTGAATTTTTGTTGGCAGAAGACGGCAGTATCAAACGCCTGAAGTTCTCGGATGACTTAAAAGATCAGAACGAAGACATTCCTCGCGAAGATCAAGCGGCTCGTTTCGATGCCGATTTCTCTCTGATGTGTGGTGAGCTAAGTGCGTTCCTACCTAACCTGTACGAATCCTTGGGTGGATTACCTCATTCAGATGCCTAATAGCGCCTCTAACGAGTAAACTGAAAACCCTTCCTTGAGAAGGGTTTTTTCTAGTCATTTGACTCATTTTAGCGTAAAATTCGCGCCCCTTTACTTCCATTCGGTGGGAGTAACCTGACTTGAGATCAGACTAGAGAAAGAAGCAATGACAACGAACACCCCCTTTGTACCCGAGTTATTATCACCAGCAGGCAGCCTTAAAAACATGCGCTATGCATTCGCTTATGGCGCTGATGCGGTTTACGCAGGCCAACCTCGCTACAGCCTTCGTGTACGTAACAACGAATTCAACCATGAAAACCTGAAAATTGGCATCGACGAAGCGCATGCTCAAGGTAAAAAGCTTTATGTGGTGTGTAATATCCAACCGCATAACTCCAAGCTAAAAACCTTTATTCGCGACCTGAAACCTGTGGTTGAAATGGGCCCTGACGCTCTGATCATGTCAGATCCAGGCCTCATCATGATGGTTCGTGAAGCGTTTCCTGACATGGCCATTCACCTTTCAGTTCAAGCAAACGCAGTGAACTGGGCTACCGTTAAGTTTTGGTCAACTCAAGGTGTTGAGCGTGTTATTTTGTCTCGTGAGCTTTCTCTAGAGGAAATCGAAGAGATTCGTGAGCACTGCCCAGAGACTGAACTGGAAATCTTCGTTCACGGTGCACTTTGCATGGCTTACTCGGGTCGTTGTCTATTATCTGGTTACATCAACAAACGCGATCCTAACCAAGGGACTTGCACTAATGCTTGCCGTTGGGAATACAAAGTCGAAGAAGGTAAAGAGAACGACACAGGTGATATTGTTGAGAAGTTTGACCCAGCTGTTGAATCTCAAAATACAGAAGGCCAAGCCATCGAAGTTCAAGAAGAACGCCCAGACAATACTCTCGGTCTTGGCAAACCAACCGATGAGGTGGTTCTACTTTCTGAAGCGCACCGCCCTGAAGAGAAAATGGCCGCCTACGAAGATGAACATGGTACCTACATCATGAACTCAAAAGATCTTCGTGCGATTCAACACGTAGAACGCCTCACTAAAATGGGTGTTCACTCATTGAAGATTGAAGGTCGTACTAAATCGTTCTACTACTGTGCTCGTACTGCCCAGGTTTATCGTAAAGCGATTGACGATGCCGTTGCTGGCAAACCCTTTGATGAGAGCCTAATGGGCACGCTAGAGAGCCTGGCGCATCGTGGCTATACCGAAGGCTTTCTACGTCGTCATACGCACGATACTTACCAGAACTATGACTACGGTTACTCTGTTTCTGATGCTCAACAGTTTGTTGGCGAATTCACAGGTCAACGTCGCGGTGATTTGGCCGAAGTCGAAGTGAAAAACAAATTTCTAGTGGGCGATAGCCTTGAGCTTATGACGCCAAACGGTAACGTTGTTTTCACCCTTGAAGCGATGGAAAACCGCAAGTCACAAACGATTGACGATGCGAAAGGCAATGGTCACTTTGTCTTTATTCCTGTACCAAAAGAGTTGGATTTATCCTTTGGTTTGTTAATGCGTAACCTAAACTCAGGTCAGGATACCCGTAACCCAACAGGTAAATAAAATGGCATTACTGATCACCGACAAATGCATCAACTGCGATATGTGTGACCCGGAGTGCCCTAACGGGGCAATCACCATGGGCGACTCTATCTTTGAGATTGATCCTTTGTTGTGTACAGAGTGTAAAGGTCACTACGACAAGCCGACATGTCAGTCGGTTTGCCCAATAACCAAATGCATCATCACTGACCCTAACCATATTGAAACCGAGGGTGAACTGTTAGAGAAGTTTGTCCTCATTCAAGGTTTAGCCTAACGAAACGCCGCTTATATTAAAGCGGCGTTTTTGTTTCTTAACTCATCCTTTCTGTCGTTACTTATTTCTCGCGCTCGTTATTTCCGGCACTATTTATTTCCGACACTATTTATAGCTTAGTTCGGTCGCTTTACCTTTAAAAATGCGATAAACCGCAAAGGTATAGAGCAAAATCATCGGCATCACGAACATAGCGCCATAGCCAACAATCAGCAGGGTCGCAGGGGAAGAAGCGGATTCCTGTGCCGTCATCAGACCCGGTACAACTTCCGGAAAAAAGCTATACGCCAGCCCCAAAAAGCTTAATGCGAAAATCACCGTAACACCGAAGAATGGCCAGCGGACACCGAGATCATCGGTCATCGGTACCTGACGAAGATAGCGATCGACTAAGAATATAGTCACTAATACGATCATGGGAATCGGTGCCAATAACAGCATTTCAGGGAAACTAAACCAACGCAGCGCAACTTGTTCGTTGACGATAGGATTAACCACACTGACCACCAAAATGCCCAATGCGGCTACCCAACCAGCCCGTCTCGACCAATGTGCCGCTCGTATTTGCAACACACCTTCCGTTTTCAGTACTAGCCACGCGCCGCCGATATAAACGTAAGCCGCTGTCACACATAAGCTACTCAATAGCGCAAAGCCTATCGCCTCGGTCGAATCTTCAAATCCCATAATGTAACGACCAACCATATAACCCTGCGTCAGAGACGCAACCAGTGAACCGACTCTAAAACACCAATCCCATCGTTCTTTATGATCCGAAAGGGCTTTGGCACGAAAATCGAACGCAACTCCACGCATGATCAATGCGATCAGCATGACCGCGGTTGGAAGGTAAAGCTCGGTCAATATCAAGCTATGGGCACTAGGAAAAGCAATTAACAAAATCCCAACAGCCAAAACTAACCAGGTTTCATTCGCGTCCCAAAAGGGGCCAATGGACGCGATCATTCGGTCACGATGTTGTTCATTATTACTTGGCAACAGAATACCGACACCCAAATCATAGCCATCCAGCACGGCGTACATAAACACGGAAAAACCGAGCAACAGTAAGTAAATTTCTGGTAAATGGTTGATCATGATACGACCTCTTGCTCTTTTGATGGCGCCTCGTGTGCGGCGATGTCTTTACGCGCTAAATAGAATAACGTGTGAATGTATGCCACTAGCAGGACCGCATAGATCGTTAAGTACATAAACAGCGATATCATGACACTACTGCTTGGTACTGTCGTCACCGCCTCTGATGTCCGCAACACGCCACTCACTAACCAAGGTTGACGCCCTATTTCGGTAACGTACCAACCAGCTAATGTCGCCACCCACCCAGAGAAAGTCATTGCCACCACGGTATACAAATAAGGCTTGGGTAATGTTTTACCGCGAGAAAGGCGCAGCGCACCATACCAACTCACCAGTAACATCAAGACTCCCATTCCGACCATGACTCGAAAACCAAAGAAAAGTGGTTTGACCGGTGGATGGTCAGGAGCAAACTGGTTGAGCCCGACGATTTCACCATTCATGTCATGGGTTAAAATGAGACTGGCTAGATTAGGAATACCGACCTCAAAGTCGTTGCTGCGAGTCTCTTCATCTGGCCATGCGAACAACAGAAGTGGTGCACCTTGCTCGGTTTCCCAAACGCCTTCCATCGCCGCAATTTTGGCAGGTTGATGCTCTAATGTGTTTAAACCATGTAGATCGCCAATGAAGATTTGCAATGGAATAAACCCCGCTGCTGAAAATAGCGCGACCTTTAAACCTAACTTCGCAGCCCGATGACCCGGTTGTTTGATCGCTTGGTAAGCTGAGATGCCCGCGATTAAGAAGCTCGCCGTGAGTGCCGATGCCAACAAGGTATGCGCTAATCGGTAAGGCAGTGAGGGGTTTAGAATCACTTCTTTCCAGCTGGTGACATGAACGATGCCATCGATCACTTCATAACCACTCGGCGTGTGCATCCAACTGTTGAGCACCAATATCCAAAAAGCCGACATACTGGTTCCGATAGCAACCAAAACGGTCGCTAAGGTGTGAAACCAATCCGGCACTCGACCACGACCAAACAGCATCACCCCAAGAAAGGTCGCTTCCATAAAAAAGGCGGTCATCACTTCATAGCCAAGCAGAGGACCCGCAACATTGCCGACGCGCTCCATAAATCCTGGCCAATTGGTGCCAAATTGGAAGCTCATGGTAATGCCTGATACCACGCCAAGCGCGAAAGTCAGTGCAAAAATCTTGACCCAGAAGTAGTACACATCAAGCCAAACTGGCGCCTGGCTGCGGTTATAACGCCACTTAAAGAAAACCAGCATCCATGCTAATGCAATGGTGATGGTTGGAAAGAGTATATGGAAGCTAATATTGGTGGCGAATTGGATCCGCGACAACATGAGGGTATCTAACATCTTTTGTCCTCAAACATTCTTCTCGCTCGGATGAGCGCGTTGCTGATGTAATTTAATTACGTCCAAAGGAGCGAATTAGATCAATCGAGCACACTGTAAAATTGATTTATATCAACTTTAGAAAAGAAAAGGACTAAAATAATCGTCTCAAAACACAACGATATGTATCTAAAATTTACTAAATACCTGTATTTTGTAAGAAAAATAGCAAATAAAACACCAACTCGGTTTAACCTTAAAGAAGCATCGGCAATACTGAAATTAAGTTACACAAAATTAACATTTCCATCTATTTAAAAATAGAAAATTACTGATTTTGTAGAAGAGTTAAGCATTGTTCCGGCATCGGTTTAAGGCGTTTTTTATTCGGTTTCAATTTTTCTTTCGGTTGGCTCATGGAAACCTTCTGCTGTGAAGCTTGCGGTTTCGGCTTCCAACTCGCCAGTTCCGCACCGCAACCATCGCCTTGTGGCGGTTCTTTTTGAGGTAGGCAAGCGGGATTCCCTTTCGGACATTTCAGGCGAACATGCATATGGTAGTGGTGGCCCCACCATGGGCGAACTTTCCGCAGCCAAGCACGTTCGAGACTCTGTTCGCTGTCACACAAGGTCTGTTTAATCACAGGGTGCACAAAGATCCGCGCTACCTGATCATCACTGGCTGCCATTTTTATCAGCTCAAAATGACGAGGCTCCCAATTCGATTGAGTCAATTGGTAATGTTTGATATCCACCACACTTAACGGTGTCGGTTCGGCTAACTGCGGCGCTGACAAAGGGGCATCGGCAAGGCGCAACCATATATCGATATCCAACCCCGTTTGATGGCTAGAATGTCCACTCGAAAAACGACCACCTTGTGGCAAGGATATGTCGCCAATTAAAATGCCACTATTGAGATCTCGCTTTGTCTGCTCAGCGAGGGTTTGAATAAAGTGAATTGCATTAGGGTGTCCGTAATAACGAGCTCTGTCACGACGTAAAACTTGATAACCCTCGCCTTCCAGAGGAAGTGCTTTGGCTCCTGCTAGACAACCATTAGAGTAACTACCTATGGATTCCGTTGGATGAGAGGATGGTAAACGCTTTAATTCCCATTGGGTCGTTTTGAATGTATTAGTTGCTTTGAAGGTATTAGTTACTTCGGTGGCATAAGCGAAACCTGTCAGTGTGGCCAGTAGCAGCCCAAGAAATACTCTTTGCCATTCACCCATGTTCCCTCTCTTAAATCCACCGTACGATAAAAACCATAGAATAAAGTCAGCCTAAAAACTGGACACTAAAAGAATACACTACTCTCCAAAAACATAACGCCTTAGGGCTAAGATTATCACTTTTAACCACAAAAAAAGCTGCCAGTTTCCTAGCAGCTTTGACTTTTATTCGTTGTGAAACTTAGCTCAAACGCCTTATGGCATTTCATCCAAGTCTTCACCTTCTTTCTCAACTTGCGGTGGCATTAGATGCTCTTTCTGGATACCCAGTTTCAATGCTAATGCTGAAGCAACGTAGATTGAAGAGTAAGTACCTACAGTAATACCTAATAGCAACGCTAACGCAAAACCATGAATCATCGCTCCGCCTTGAGTAAACAGCGCAATAACCACAAATAATGTAGTACCTGAAGTGATCAAGGTACGACTCAAGGTCTGAGTAATAGAGTTATTCATAACCTCAGGCGGTTCACCGTTACGCATCTTACGGAAGTTTTCACGGATACGGTCAAATACAACGATAGTATCATTGAGTGAGTACCCGACGACCGTCAGCAATGCTGCGACGATGGTTAAGTCCACTTCAATTTGCAATAACGAGAAGATACCAAGTGTAATGATAACATCGTGTGCAAGAGCCATAACGGCACCCGCTGCCAAACGCCATTCAAAACGGATAGAAACGTAGATCAAAATACAGATCAAAGAAGCAAGAATAGCAAGCCCCCCCGCTTCTGTTAGTTCGTCACCCACATTCGGACCAACGAACTCGATACGACGCATTTCAACGCTTTCCCCTGTGCCATCTTTAATAGCATCAAGGATTTGGTTACCTAACGTTTCGTTTGCAATACCGTCACGTGGACGAAGACGAACCATCACTTCACGTGCTGAACCGAAGTTCTGTACCGTTGCATCGCCAAAGCCTTCCGCTTCTAGCGCCCCTCGAATATCTTCCAGATTAGCCGGTTGCTCAAAACCCACTTCAATCAGTGTACCGCCCGTGAAGTCTAAGCCCCAGTTCAGCCACTTGGTTGAAAGAGTAAAGATAGCAGCCGCGATCATCACCAAAGAGAAAGCAAACGCCACTTTTGACCAACGCATAAAGTCGATCGTTTTCTCTGCTTTTAGAATTTGAAACATAATAATTCCTAGCCTTAGATCGACAGTTTATCAATACGTTTACCACCATATAGCAGGTTAACCACACAACGGGTTCCTACAATAGCGGTAAACATAGAAGTCAAAATACCAATAGATAGCGTGACTGCGAAACCTTTAATCGCACCCGTACCCACTGCAAACAGAATGATCGCGGTGATTAAGGTGGTGATGTTCGCATCGGCAATGGTACTGAATGCATTTGAGTAACCCTGATGAATCGCTTGTTGAGGGCTCTTCCCATCACGAAGCTCTTCACGGATACGCTCAAAGATCAGTACGTTTGCATCCACCGCCATACCAACGGTCAAAACAATACCGGCAATACCAGGCAGCGTCATTGTCGCGCCCGGAATCATCGACATAACGCCAATAATAAGCACCAAGTTCGCCATCAGAGCCATGTTTGCGATAAAGCCAAACTTACGGTAGTAAACCAGCGTAAATAGCATAACCGCGACCATACCCCAGATCATCGCTTGGATACCCATATCAATGTTCTGTTGTCCCATCGATGGACCGATAGTACGTTCTTCAACGATTGAAATAGGCGCAATCAGGGCACCAGCACGAAGTAGAAGTGCTAGGTTGTGCGCTTCAGCAACAGAGTCGATACCCGTTATACGGAAGTTACGGCCAAGTGCGGTTTGAATCGTTGCTTGGTTAATCACTTCTTCATGCTTAGACAGAATCACACTGCCTTCAGGTGTCTTACGACCGCTGTCTTTGTACTCTGCAAATACGGTTGCCATAAGCTTACCGACATTTTGACGAGAGAACGTCGACATCTTGCTACCACCTTCACTATCGAGTGAGATGTTCACTTGCGGGCGACCATACTCGTCAACACTTGAACTGGCATCAGTGATATGAGCACCGCCTAAGATGACGCGTTTTTTCACCACGACAGGGCGTCCATCACGATCCGTTTTGATTTCGCTCCCCGCTGGTGCTCGGCCACTTGCCGCGGCAGAAAGATCAGCTTGGTCATCAACTTCACGAAACTCTAGCGTTGCTGTCGCACCAAGGATCTCCTTCGCACGAGCAGTATCTTGAACACCAGGAAGTTCAACAACGATACGGTTTGCACCTTGACGTTGAACGAGTGGCTCTGCCACACCCAGTTCATTAACACGGTTACGTAAAATCGTAATATTCTGTTCAACCGCGTAGTTACGGATTTCAGTCAAACGAGCTTCATTAAACGTCGCGACCAGGGCAAATCGGCCATTACTGTCTGAATCGACAAACGTCATATCACGGTGTTTTTCTGCCAGTAGTTTTTTCGCTTCTGCTAATTGCTCAGCATCACGCAATAGAACTTCAACCGAATCACTGCCGGATGGACGGATAGAACGGTAACGAATACGGTCTTCGCGCAGTTCACTACGGAAGGCTTCTTCTTGTTGACCGACCAGTGTCTTCATTGCCGCGTCCATATCCACTTCCATTAAGAAGTGAACACCACCACGTAAATCAAGACCCAATTTCATTGGCGCAGCGCCAATAGATTCAAGCCAAGTAGGGGTAGAAGGCGCTAAGTTTAGAGCAACGATTTTATCTTTGCCAAGGGCTTCATTGACAATGTCACGAGCGGTAAGCTGTGTATCAGTATCGTTAAAGCGAACAAGAATTTGTCCATCTTCTAGGGCAATAGATTTATGAGAAAGACCCTGTTTTTCAAGGGCATTGGTGACGGAATCCAGCGTTGACAGATCAACAGAGGCGCCGCGCGCCCCTGTAACTTGAATAGCTGGATCTTCACCGTATAGGTTCGGAAGTGCGTATAACGCGGCTGTAGCGATAGCAAATATCACCAACAGGTACTTCCATAACGGATAACGGTTTAGCACAGCAAGAATCCTTTAGCCGTTTATAGAGACTTCAGTGTACCCTTTGGTAACACAGCAGTGACGAAATCTTTCTTGATTACAACTTCATTGTTTACGTTTAGTTCAATTGAAATGTAATCGTTGTCTTCTGCGATTTTAGTGATTTTACCCACAAGGCCACCGCTAGTGATAACTTCATCACCTTTGCCCATCGCTGCCATAAGATTTTTATGCTCTTTTACACGCTTAGCTTGAGGGCGGTAAATCATGAAGTAGAAGATTACTGCGAACATACCAAGCATGATAATCATTTCGAAACCACCACCTGCTGGTGCACCTTCTGCTGCTGCGTGAGCTTGAGAAATAAACATTAAAGACGTCCTCTATAGTATTTTTTATTGATAATTCAATTAAGTTGGGGATTTCCCTTTCATTTTCAAGTACCCCGCTCATAACTCCAAGCGAATTGGTCGTGAAAACAAAAGGGTTTTACAATTATTCTTTACCGAGCGGCGGCACAGAGCGATCACGACGAGCGTAAAACTCTTCCACAAAGCTCTCAAATCGATCTTCATCGATGGCAGTGCGGATGCTTTCCATCAAGCGTTGGTAATAACGCAGGTTATGAATCGTATTTAATCGCGCACCTAAAATCTCATTACAACGATCTAGGTGATGTAAATATGACTTTGAATAATTCTGGCAAGTGTAACAGTCACAGTGCGGATCCAGTGGTGTTGTATCGATTTTATGTTTCGCATTACGGATCTTGATCACACCTCCTGTAACAAATAGGTGGCCATTACGTGCATTTCGAGTCGGCATCACGCAATCAAACATGTCAATTCCACGACGAACCCCTTCAACTAGGTCTTCGGGTTTGCCGACACCCATGAGGTAACGAGGCTTATCTTCTGGAAGTTGTGGACACGTGTGTTCAAGAACGCGGTGCATGTCTTCTTTAGGTTCGCCAACCGCCAAACCACCAACTGCATAGCCATCAAACCCAATGTCTGTTAGTGCTTTTACAGAAACATCACGCAGATCTTCGTAAACACCGCCTTGTACGATGCCAAACAATGAATTTTGGTTCTCTTGGCGATCAAATTCGTTACGGCTACGGTCAGCCCAACGAATTGAACGTTCCATTGAAATACGAGCTTCATCGTGTGTTGCAGGGTATGGCGTACACTCGTCAAAAATCATCACAACATCAGAACCCAGATCGTACTGAATCTGCATTGACTTTTCGGCATCCATAAAGATTTTGTCACCGTTTACAGGGCTACGAAAGTGAACCCCCTCTTCGGTGATCTTACGTGTTTTACCCAAACTAAATACCTGGAAGCCACCTGAATCGGTTAAAATAGGGCCTTTCCAGTTCATAAAGTCGTGCAAGTCGCCGTGCAGCTTCATGATCTCTTGACCCGGACGTAACCATAAGTGGAAGGTGTTGCCGAGAAGAATTTCAGCCCCTGTGCCTTTTACTTCTTCCGGTGTCATGCCTTTAACCGTACCGTAAGTACCCACTGGCATGAACGCTGGCGTTTCTACCGTGCCACGTTCAAATTGCAGTTGGCCACGACGTGCGTTACCGTTTGTTTTTTTCAGTTCGTATTTTAATTTCACGAGAACTCCACTTTGCCAGAGAAACAATCTGACTTTCATTAATGGGCTTTCACCCTACGAGAGCGGTCGCGGATTCCATGCGAAGTAAGAGATAAGCTCTTTCTCTAGCCTACTGCTAGCACTCGTTATTACCTGTTTTACAAAAACTCAGCACATGACAATAAAAAAGTGCTCTATTCATAGCTGAAAAAGTATAAATGAGCACTGCAGAGACGGCCAGTCTATCGTCGCGTTACTTGTTTTTTTTGTTGATAAACATCGCATCGCCATAACTAAAGAAGCGATACTCACCTTCGACCGCGTGTTTATACGCCGTCATGGTATTGTCATAACCTGCAAACGCACTGACAAGCATGATCAGCGTTGACTCAGGCAGGTGGAAATTGGTCACCAAGCAATCAATCAGTTGGTATTCATACCCAGGGAAGATAAAGATTTCAGTATCGCCAAAAAATGGAACCAGCTCAGTGCCATTTTTAACCGCATCTTGAGCGGCACTTTCTAATGAGCGAACAGACGTCGTACCGACAGCGATAATACGACCGCCACGAGCTTTCGTCGCTGCAATCGCGTCCACAACCTCTTGCGGGACTTCGACATATTCGGCGTGCATATGATGGTCGTTAATATTGTCGACTTTTACGGGTTGAAACGTTCCTGCACCGACATGCAAGGTAACATAAGCAAATTCGACACCCTTTTCTTGGATTTTAGCTAGAATCTCTTCATCAAAGTGCAAACCCGCTGTCGGAGCGGCGACCGCACCCGGCTTTGCGTTATAAACAGTTTGGTAACGCTCTTTATCAGCATCTTCATCGGGCCTGTCAATGTAAGGCGGCAGTGGCATGTGACCAACACGGTTTAATATCTCAAGCACTGACTGATCTGAATCAAAATGAATCTCGAACAAGGCATCGTGCCTCTCTACCATAGTGGCTTTATATTCGTCTTGTTCACCTAAAAACAAACGTGTGCCAGGCTTTGGCGACTTAGAGCAACGGACATGAGCCAGAATGCTTTTTTCATCGAGCATTCGTTCGACAAGTACTTCCAGTTTTCCACCGGATTCCTTGCGACCAAAAAGACGCGCTGGGATAACTCGCGTGTTATTGAAAACCATCAAATCGCCGGGCTCAACCAAATCAAGAACATCGGTAAACGCACGATCATTCAGATCACCATTCATGCCATCTAAATGCAGAAGGCGGCTTGCTGTACGCTCTGCTGTTGGGTAGCGAGCAATCAGCTCATCAGGGAGTTCAAAGTGAAAATCAGAAACTTGCATGGTCATCGTCTTGTCTAGTGGAAACTTGCCCTAGTCCATAGAGCCGTTAGCCGTAAGAGAACCATCAGCGATGGTTTTTACGCAGCCGACTAGTATATGCCGCTGCAACTCAATAGCAAGAGCTGTTCCTGCGTTCAAAATAAATTGTTACTTTTTTAAATGACAAAACAATCACTTAAAAATTAAATCCACAATCAATTCGTCTAATCTAATTATCTCTTCTAAACTGAAACGAAAAGCATAATAAAAACAACGTCGCTGGGCCTATTAACATTATATTTGGGTGATACAGAATGCGTTTAAAGAAACAACTCACTTACGGGTTTGGGCTGATTATTTGTTTACTTCTCATCACTTCGGCCATCTCATATTTTCGTTTTAGTGCGACAAACACAGGGTTCAACCAATATCGAGGCTTGGCATTAGGCAGTGTTTTTACAGGCCGCATTCAAGCTAATATTTTGGAAGCTCGTTTAGCCGCTAATAAATATTTGAAACATCAAAATAATGCAACTCGAGAACAGGTCAAATCTCGGCTAGATACCAGCATATCATTGCTGGCTGATGCCAAAAAACTAAAGCTCGACTCAGATCACGCGGCAGAATTTGATAACATCAGCGCACAAATGAAGGAATATGAAAACAGCTTCAATCAAGTGGTGCAATTGATCGACCAACGCAATATCTTAGTCTCTTCACAGTTAGACCCTGCAGGTTTAGCCATGCGACAATCACTTTCAGCAATAATGCAAGAAGCCTATGACACAGAATCCGTTGCTGTTGGGTTATATTCCGGGCAGTTGCAAGAAAGTATCTTACTCGGGCGTCTCTATGCAGTGAAATACCTGGTCAGCAATGAGCAAGTTGACGCTGACCGTGTGAGCGCTGAATTCAAACAAATGGTAATACGTGCTGATACATTAAAACAAGCCATCACTACCCCCTCTGAGCGCAAGTTACTAGAAAATTATCAATCCGCCTTTTCTACCTACCAAGAGGCATTTTCGTCGATTGTTAAAACCATCCAACAACGTAATGCCATTATTAGAGATAAATTAGACGTCATCGGTGGGTCTGCGGCAGCAACGATTGAAACGATCAAATTAAAAACCAAGGAACAGCAAGATAAAGTGGGTCCTAGCATGGTTGAGCAATTCAACAGTGCTCAAAGCATTTTACTGATGCTGTCGACCGCTGCGACATTGATTGCGTTGGGTATCGCTTTCTTTATATACCGAGGTATTTTAAGGGTCGTCGGTGGGGAGCCTAGTGACATTGAGAAACTGGTTCGAGAGGTGTCTGAAGGGGATCTATCTAAAGAACTGAACACCGACGGCAGTGAAACCGGTATTTATTACAATATTGTTCAAATGCGCAAAGAATTACGCCGCATTATCGAAAGCTTCCACTCTATTTCAGACAACATCTCTTCAAGCTCTCTGCAACTGGGCGATGTGATGTCACAAACCCAAGATAACGCGCTGAAAGAGTTAAGCCAGGTCGAACAAATTGCGACGGCCATTACCGAGCTATCAAGCACCGCCAGTGAAGTAAGCCAGAACGCCTCTGGTGCTGAAAGCGCCGCCAGCGGTGCCACTTCCAACGTTGCATCAGGCCAAGAAGCTCTGGACTCTTCTGATAATGTGTCACGAAATATTGAACATTCCATTGAGGAAACGACCAAGATCGTCAATCAGCTCCGAGAATACTCTATTGAAATCGGTACGGTTGTCGAGGTGATCAATACCATATCTGAGCAAACCAATCTACTTGCCTTGAATGCTGCTATCGAAGCGGCACGAGCAGGGGAGCAAGGACGCGGATTTGCTGTCGTTGCCGATGAAGTACGATCGTTGGCGGCTAAAACTCAGCAGTCAACGGTGGATATCCAGGAAATCATTTCACGATTACAAAAACAGGCTGAGGAAGCGAATCAATACATGGAATCGAATATGTCTTTGGTCAATGACTCTCGGTCTATCAGTGAACAGCTGCGGTCGTCATTTGTTGAAATTGCCAACTCAGTGACCTTGATTTCAGATATGAACACACAAGTCGCCACGGCATCAGAAGAACAATCTGGTGTGACTCAGGATATTTCACAAAATGTCTCCATAACCTTTGATATCGTGAACCAGAATGTTGAACAGGTTGGAATCAGCAAGCAAGCCAGTGAGGCGCTTTCTGCTCTCGTTGAAGAACAAAAATCTCTACTGCGTTTTTTCAAACTGTAATTCAGCACAGTTTCATTTGAATCACGCTTTTTTAGTGCCCACTTCTCTGTGGGTACTTTGTTATTTGAAACAGATCAAGGACATGACGAATAACATGGGAAAGCGGGGGAAGATCTCAGATATTCTGATGGTTTGTTTTTATAGTAAGGTTAAAGACAATAGCAGGAGGCGAATATGATTAAAGTCGAAGACATGATGACACGCAATCCCCATACACTGTTGCGCTCTCATACCCTGTCTGATGCAAAGAACATGATGGAGGCGCTTGATATTCGCCATATTCCAGTTGTTGATGCAGAAAGAAAAGTACTGGGCATAATCACCCAGCGCGGTGTGTTAGCCGCGCAAGAATCAAGCTTACAGAAATTGCCCAGTGATCAATCTTATACCCTATCCACACCGCTCAATGATGTCATGCACACTAAGATTATGACGGTATCACCGCATGCTGGTTTAAAGGAAAGTGCCAAGTACATGCAAAAACATAAGGTGGGGTGCTTACCCATTGTGGATGGTGACGAGCTGGTGGGGATTATTACCGACAGTGACTTCGTTTCGATCGCAATCACCTTACTTGAGTTGCAAGAAGACAGCGACCCTGAAGAAGCAGAAGTCTAGCCTAGAATATTAATAGCTGTTACGTAAAGAGCGTGTCGCAGCTACGATTAAAATATGGGTTTGAGTCGTGAAAAAAAGAGCAGCCTAGGCTGCTCAAACGGTGTTACTGAAGAATTTCCACCTTGAATAGTATTAGTCATTCTATCGAAGTAACCTGCCCCTACTTCTTGCTGATGCGCTACGAAAGTGTAACCTTTTTCTGCCGCTTCAAATTCAGGACGTTGAACTTTCTCAACATAATGACGCATACCTCACCTTGAGCGTAAGCATGAGCTAATTCAAACATGTTTTCATCAGTTCATAAGCATTAAGTAGACCACCGAAAACCGCTTCTGCATCGGCAACGATGGGTAGGAAGGAATCAAGCCCCCCTTCATCGGCTGGCGTAATGACAGCAGAGTAAATCGCTAGATATCAGATCAAATACAGCATAATTTCTAGCGAGTTAACAAGAAAATAGGGGCTACGACCAAACTCTATAATAGCTCAGAGACAACATCAGCTAATTGGTTAAATGTTGATGTTCGAGAAGTACTCGGCCTCCAAACAAGGCCGATGTTTCGATAAGCTTGCTGACCAGGCGGGTCAACAACAACCAAATTTTGGTTTTCAAGTAAGCCATGATCAATGGCCATTTGAGGGATAAACGTTGTTCCCAACCCATTCGCCACCATTTGCACTAACGTATGTAAGCTGGTTGCACTGAACGGATTGATTTTTTCTTTATCGGTTAATTTGCATGCCGACACAGCGTGTTCCGTTAAGCAGTGTTCTTTCTCTAATAAAAAAACAGACTCATCGGGTAAGTCGTCATATTTAATTGGCACTCGAATGGCTTCCGCCTGATGACGACTGATCACCATCCTAAATGGATCTTTCCCCACAATTTTACTGTGCATACCATCGATATCGACAGGTAACGCTAAGATAAGAACATCAAGTTCACCATGACGCAGGGCAGCCAACAGATTGGTGGTGGTATCTTCTCGTAATAGCAAATTGAGATGAGGAAAACGTCTATTTGCTTCCTGGACCAAATCACATAAAAGAAACGGAGCAATAGTCGGAATACAACCAACTTTCAACTGCCCTTGCAGGGTATCCCCTTGGCATAGCTGCCCCAGTTCAACTAAGTCTTGTCCTTTTGCTAACAGCTCTCTCCCTTGAGTCACGACCATCTCGCCTGCTTGAGTAAAAACAAGAGGACTTTTTTTGTCTTTTTTCTCATACAAAGGGCAGCCAATTAACTCCTCTAAATTTTGGATACCTTTACTCAAGGTGGATTGGCTGACAAAACACTTATTGGCAGCATCACTAAAGTGACGAGTTTCATGCAAGGTGATCAAATAATGCAGTTGCTTAAGGCTAGGCCATTTATTCATAATATAATCAATAGTTTTAGAAGTTTCTGTAATAGCAACAATCGATAAAGACTCATCGCTTTTATCGATTAACTTAATCTATTTAATTCGCTTTTTTCTATAGTAACTTTTGTACTATAGTTTGTCGCGTAGAAACGAAAGCCCAAACAAAGATGTTTGGACAACCACTTTTTAGGAGATTCAAAATGGTACTAGTAGGACGTCAAGCCCCTGACTTTACAGCAGCAGCAGTTCTAGGTAACGGTGAAATCGTAGATAACTTCAACTTTGCTGAGTTTACTAAAGGTAAAAAAGCCGTTGTTTTCTTTTACCCACTAGACTTCACATTCGTTTGTCCTTCTGAGCTGATTGCTTTTGATAACCGTCTTGCTGATTTCCAAGCGAAAGGCGTTGAAGTAATCGGTGTTTCAATCGATTCTCAATTCTCTCACAACGCATGGCGTAACACTGCTATCGAAGATGGCGGTATCGGTCAAGTTAAATACCCTCTAGTTGCTGATGTTAAACACGAAATCTGTAAAGCATACGACGTTGAGCACCCAGAAGCTGGTGTTGCTTTCCGCGGTTCTTTCCTAATCGATGCTGACGGTCTTGTTCGTCACCAAGTAGTGAACGATCTTCCACTAGGTCGTAACATCGACGAAATGCTACGCATGGTAGACGCACTAAACTTCCACGAGAAGAACGGTGAAGTTTGTCCTGCACAATGGGAAGAAGGCAAAGCAGGTATGGACGCATCACCTACAGGTGTTGCAGCGTTCTTATCTGAGCACGCTGGCGACCTTAGCAAGTAATTGATTCGGTCTCTCTACTTAAGTAGAGGCAACACCCGAGCTCAAACGGGTGATATGGTTGGACTCTCTTTAAAGAGAACATATAAAGCGAAAAGCTATAGCGCAAAGCGCACGCCAATCAGTAATAAGTAAAGTCTTAATCAAAACCCGAAGCATTGCTTCGGGTTTTCTTTTGTCTGCCGCGCACTGTCTGATAAACATTATTTTCTTAATGGGCAAACATATCTCTAATAAGACAAGACATATCGGTTTACAGACTTTCTCTTCTTTAGGGCTTTAAAGTCTGTAAGCCTCTCACTATGATGGACAGCATCAAATATAAAGCAGTGAAACTTCTCACCGCATAACCGAATATACGCATGGAGATAACTATGGCTAACTTTGCACTTGCCTTTGGTACAGCAACTAAAAATCGTGACGGGAAAATCATTGAAGCGTTCTTCCCTAATCCAGTATTGAATCCTAGTGATTCTCTGGTGAATGCTCTTGCAGCGGTTTCTGGTTACGAGCAAGGCAACCAAGCAATCGAAATCTCAGCAAAACAAAGTGCCGAACTAGCAACGGCCTTTGCTGCCAATGGCGACGTAGCTAATGCTTCTTTTTCAGAAAAAGCAGCGTCTTCTGAGCAACCACTGATATTAGTTATATTAGCGACAGACGAAAAACCACAGTCAGTAGCCGAAGGATTCTTAAAGCTACAACTTATCTCTAACCGTTTAGTTCAGCCGCACGGTACGGTTCTGGATGGCATTTTTGGCCTGCTGCACAACATTGCATGGACAAACGAAGGCCCTATCGATCTTCCAGAATTGTCTGAGCGTCAAATTGAAGCTCGCTTAGCGGGTCGTGCATTGAGTGTCGATTGCGTAGACAAGTTCCCTAAAATGGTCGATTACGTTGTACCAACAGGTATCCGTATTGCTGACACTTCACGCGTTCGTCTGGGTGCGCACGTGGGTGAAGGCACGACAGTTATGCACGAAGGTTTCATTAACTTCAATGCTGGCACGAAAGGCGTGAGCATGGTTGAAGGACGTATCTCTGCTGGTGTTGTCGTGGGTAATGGTTCTGATATCGGTGGTGGTGCGTCTATTATGGGAACGCTATCTGGTGGCGGTACTATGGTTATCTCTATTGGTGAGAACTGCCTACTTGGTGCCAATGCAGGGCTGGGTTTCCCAATGGGTGATCGCTGTACGGTTGAATCTGGCCTCTATGTAACAGCAGGAACGAAAGTTCGCATGCTAGACAAAGAAGGCAACGAAGTAGAAATCATCAAAGCTCGTGACCTGGCAGACGTTTCTGATCTTCTGTTCCGTCGTAACTCTGTGACGGGTCAAATTGAGTGCCTAGCAAACAAATCAGCGGTTGAGTTGAACTCTGAGCTACACAGCAACAACTAATGAGATCGCATCTGGTTTAATTTTGTAACAGCCTCCTCGTGAGGCTGTTTTTGTTTTACTTTGTTATTTCGACTGGCTAGATCTATCCCGGCTTCGTCTTTTATCTTTCGTCCTTCTTCTTTCTTCTTTCTTCTTTCTTCTTTTGCAGCCTAAACTTATAACGACACGTATCCTTTACAATAAAACACTTTAAGTTAACAAAAAATAACGCGCTAACGCTCACTTTTAAAGTTCGTTTATTTTCGTTTTCATCCAAACGTGCACAATATGGCTTTAACGATAATTTTAATCATAAGCATATCAATTAAGATACCTATGATAAAACAACAGGAAACTTATCATGGCTGAGCAGAAATACATTGTTGCGTTAGACCAAGGAACAACCAGTTCTCGCGCGGTCATTCTCGATCATGACGCTAACATCGTCAGTGTTTCTCAACGTGAATTCACTCAGATTTACCCGAAAGGCGGCTGGGTTGAACATGACCCACTTGAAATATGGGCGACACAGAGTGCGACCCTCGTTGAAGTTCTAGGAAAATCGAGCATTCGTAGTGATCAAATCGCCGCCATTGGCATTACCAACCAGCGCGAAACGACGGTTGTCTGGAATAAAGAGACCGGAAAGCCCGTATACAACGCCATTGTTTGGCAATGTCGACGCACGGCTAGCATTTGCGAAGAGCTCAAGGAACGTGGTTTGGAGCAATATGTACAAGACACGACCGGCTTGATTCTTGACCCTTACTTTTCCGGCACAAAAATAAAGTGGATTCTCGACAATGTAGAAGGCGCACGAGAAGATGCCGAAGCGGGTAAACTTCTGTTTGGAACAGTGGATACTTGGCTAGTATGGAAAATGACTCAGGGCCGCGTACATGTGACCGACTACACCAACGCGTCTCGCACCATGCTATTTAATATCAACGATTTAACATGGGATGAGAAACTTTTAAACGAGTTAGGTATACCTGCGTCAATGATGCCCGATGCACGACGCTCTTCAGAGATCTATGGCGAGACCAACATTGGAGGTAAAGGCGGAACACGAATTCCTATTGCAGGCATCGCAGGAGACCAGCAAGCGGCCCTTTATGGCCAAATGTGTGTGGAAGCTGGGCAAGCGAAAAACACTTACGGGACAGGCTGTTTTTTATTAATGAACACGGGGCAAACCAAGGTCTCCTCTAAAAACGGTCTGCTTACTACGCTCGCTTGTGGCCCTAACGGTGGGCCAGCCTACGCGCTTGAAGGGGCTGTCTTTATGGGCGGAGCTTCTATTCAATGGCTTAGAGACGAAATGAAGCTGCTGTCTGACGCTAAAGATTCAGAGTATTTCGCCACTAAAGTCGACTCCTCTAATGGTGTTTATGTCGTACCTGCTTTTACTGGATTAGGTGCCCCATATTGGGATGCGTACGCAAGAGGTACCATTGTTGGCCTAACACGTGGCGTGAACTCAAATCATATTATACGCGCCACACTCGAAGGTATTGCTTACCAAACCCGTGATGTTTTAGATGCCATGCAAGCAGACTCTGGAATTAAACTGTCGTCACTTAGAGTCGATGGCGGCGCTGTTGCCAATAACTTCTTGATGCAGTTCCAATCGGACGTACTCGATACGGAAGTCCACCGGCCAGAAGTCACTGAAGTCACCGCAATTGGTGCCGCTTATCTGGCTGGCTTGGCGGTGGGATACTGGGGGAGCGTCGATGAATTGAAAGGAAAGGCGGTACTCGATAGAAGCTTCATTCCACATCATGACGAAGAGAAACGAAATCGCCGATACAAAGGTTGGAAACGTGCCATTAAATGCACACAAGCTTGGTCAGAATTGCGCGATCTCGAAGACTAGTCACGCTTTATGATTAAAACGAGCGCTGTTACGCGCTCTTTTTGCGTTTTAAGACAAATAATCACCTATCTATTCTTCAAAGTTCACGCGCTCTCACGCACAATAACCCCAAATATAATCTTGAAGCGATATTCAACCGTCCACGCTCAAGACTAGGGGTCATCAATGAAACAAATACCAAGACACCAGCAGATCATTGAACTGGTAAAAAAACAAGGCTATGTCAGCACTGAAGAACTCGTCGAGCAGTTTGATGTTAGCCCACAAACAATAAGACGCGATCTGAATGAGCTCGCCAATGAAAATAAGATTAGGCGCTACCATGGTGGAGCAACGATTCCATTGAGTTCAGAAAACACCGCTTATAACACTCGTAAGAACATGAACTTCAACGAGAAGGATGTTATTGCTGATGAACTGGTTAAGCACATCCCAGACGGTGCAACGCTCTTTATCGATATAGGCACGACACCCGAAGCAATCGCTCGAGCGCTCAATAAGAACCATAAACGATTAAGAGTTGTCACCAATAACCTGAATGTCGCGACCATTTTGCTACCCAATCCAGAATTTAATGTCATTCTGGCTGGCGGTGAAGTGCGCAATAGAGATGGCGGCATCGTTGGTGAAGCAACGCTCGACTTCGTCAAACAATTCCGCTTAGATTTCGGCATACTGGGTGTTAGCGGCATTGACTATGATGGCTCACTACTGGATTTTGACTATCATGAAGTGCGAGTAAAACAAGCCATCATCGAAAATAGCCGTAGCGTTTACCTCGCTATTGACCACAGCAAGTTTGGTCGCAACGCCATGGTTAAGCTTGGCAATGTGTCACAACTCCACATGCTCTTCACCGATAAAGAGCCGCCGAAAGCGATTTCTAGCATATTGAAAGAGCACTCCATTCCACTTGAAGTGGTCGAAAACTAGATCGAGTACGCGATGACTTTTGATGATAGCAATATTCAACGGCTATCACTTTAAACCTCTACGCACACGCTAGAGGTTTTTTTATGCCCAAACCATTCTATTTCATATCTAACCACTCTGTTTGTTTCTAAATTAGACAAAACGCGCATTAACGAAAATAAATGATGATCACAAACGAAACCTGAGTTACGATTGCTTTATGTTCAAAAATGCTCGTTCGCTCACAAAGAGGCATAACACATGAGTACTCAACACAATAACACGACAACCCTAGACATGATCATTATTGGCGGGGGGATTAATGGCGCAGGGATCGCCGCCGATGCAGCAGGTCGAGGTTTATCTGTGGGCCTCTATGAAGCCAATGATTTTGCATCAGCGACCTCTTCAGCCAGTTCGAAACTGATTCATGGTGGTCTGCGTTATCTTGAACACTATGAATTTCGCTTAGTCTCAGAAGCGCTAGCAGAGCGAGAAGTGATTCTGAAGAAAGCGCCACATATCGCCCTTCCTATGCGTTTTCGTTTGCCTCACCGTCCCTTTTTACGCCCAGCGTGGATGATTCGCTGTGGGCTATTCCTTTACGATCACTTAGGCAAACGTACGACCCTACCCGCCAGTCAATCTGTCGACTTGGCAAAATCTGGGTTGTTTAAATCAGAGATAAAAAAAGGATTTGAATACTCAGACTGTTGGGTGGACGATGCTCGTTTGGTCTTGTTGAATGTCTTGGCCGCAAAAGAAAACGGTGCCGATGTACGTAATTACTGTCGAGTTGAAAAAGCACACAGAAAAGATGGACTATGGCACGTGACAATCCATGATGTGACAACCGATCAGCGTTTTGAGCGAAAGGCAAAGGCGCTGGTCAATGCCGCTGGGCCTTGGGTTAAGCAGTTCTTTGATGATGGATTAGAGCAAACCTCCCCTCGCAATATTCGATTGATCAAAGGATCTCATATTGTCATCCCAAGAATTCACGATGAACCGAAAGCCTATATTCTACAAAATAAAGACAATCGCATTGTTTTCATGATCCCTTACTTAGATAAGTTTTCCATCATTGGAACAACCGATGTGGAATATCAAGGCGATGCACGTGAGGTGGCTATATCCGACGATGAAGTCGATTATCTCATTGATGTGGTGAATCAGCACTTTGTCACTCAAGTAAGCTCTGAGGATGTTGTTTGGGCCTACAGCGGGGTTCGACCGCTGTGTGACGATGAATCCGATTCTCCACAAGCTATTACCCGCGACTATACGCTAGAGCTTGAATCAAAAAGTAATCAAACGCCCCTGCTTTCCATTTTTGGCGGCAAACTCACTACGTATCGTAAGCTGGGTGAAGCGGCGATGAATAAACTTAAGCCTTTCCTGAGCAATATGGGCGAAGAATGGACAGCAGCCCACAGCCTGCCTGGGGGGAACTTTAGCTGTTCCAGAGAGCAACTCGCTCACACCATTCATGCCCAGTATTCATGGTTACCTGAAGCGTTAATCCTTCGCTATGTTACCCAATTTGGTACCGACACTCGCAAGCTTCTTGAAGGCACGACAAGCCAAGCCGATTTGGGCACTCAATTCTCTAAAGAGGCACACGGGATCTACCAGCGAGAAGTGGATTACGTGATTGAACATGAACTGGCTCGCACCTCAGAAGACATTCTATGGCGCCGTACTAAACTGGGATTATACCTAGATCAAGAGGAACAACAGGCGGTTCAGCATTATGTTGATGCGACGGTTCAGCAAAAAGTCGTTCAGTTATCACAGGTCAGTTAGCGTCTAAAAAGTACTGATCGAATAGATAATTCAGCACACAAACGGTAAAGGCTTAACATCTATAATCTGTTAAGCCTTTATTTTAAAAGTCCCTATTTCAAAAGTCCCTATTTCGAAAAATAGAAGTCATGTCGTTACCCTGGATGACCATCAATTCTAGGTTTCAGCAACATATGACCAAATCGGACGATGTACATGGCGAATGCCAAGATCCATAACCCACCGCTAATATTGACCATCATCATTAACTGTTCAGGGAAGAATGACACGCCCACACTTCGAATCAACGCCGCCATCACTAATGCAACAAACGCGACCGTCATATTGGGTCCTTTGTAAATGTCACGTCCGGTATGACCCATAGTGACTCGCGCAATCATTGCCAAAATAACGCCAGCCAAAGCTCCAATGGCAAACAAGTGTATGAGGCTGTGGCTAACAAACGGGTTTTGCATCAGGCCGCGTAATATCAGACTTATGGGTAGACACAAGTACGCGACATGCAACGACCAGACTAAAGGCTCACTTAAGGTTAACCAAGGCTTCCAACGCATAACGCGCACTAACTGGGCTCCCCCTGCAATCATCATTAACGGTTGGCCTAGTTGAGCAAACGTTAATGGGAAAAAACTGAGAATAAACAACCCCGCCAAAGGCACATTTGCCCCCCACTCTAACCAAGCAAGTGGCTGTGATTTTTCAAAATTGAAGCGTCTCGCGGTAAAAAATGGAATGACCCGTCCTCCCATTACAGATAACAGTATGGCAAACCACCACAACATCGCTTGCCAAACCGCAGACGATGGGAACGGTGGCAATCCTTTGATCGTCGCATAGCTCGCGAAATTGGCGGCAATAGCAAGAATAAACAACGGTACGAAGAATAGGTTGCGCCACCCTTTCGCTTTAACAACCCGAGTAGTAATTTCAAAGGCTGCAAACGCTAGAAACAGAGCTTCAATGCCAGACACCAACCAAAGAGGAGCAGGTGTCCAAAACAACACTCTTGGTAATAACCAGAGCAGCACTAATATCGCTAAACGATGGTGTTTAGTGCCATTTATTCCCGTCCAGTTTTGCACGGCAGTCAATACAAAACCCACCACAATTGCCATAGCAAAACCAAACAACATTTCATGCACATGCCACCAAAGCGAGGGAACCCTCAGCGCTTGCGGTTGGCCGGTTTGAAACATCCAAACCCAAACTGCGATTGCAATAACAGCGTACACACTTCCCAGCAAAAAAAACGGACGAAAACCTAAACGCAAATAAGCAGGGATCGCTTCTTCTACTTTTTTATCGGTAATATTGAGCAAATCAACTCCTAAACGACCTAGTTACCAACAAGGGCAACGGTGTGAATAATGATAATAGTAAGTAGATAGCATTTATCGAGCCAATCTTAGATGCGTTATCACTCAACAGAACAAGCAACAGACTAAGAATAAAAGAGTCATAATGACACCTTAATTTAGTGTCACTATGACTCTATAGATTACTTTTGACATCGTGAAGATTAGTCATTTTGAATAAGACGTGATAGCGTCGAATTGGCAACATCAATGTATAACGAAGGAGAGAGAATCAATGTACATTTTTGGCTATGGTAGCTTAATGAACTCAGCCTCAAGAAAGTTAACCGGACAAACAGGGAAAACCATCCCTGTTATTGTGAATGGATTGGTTAGGTATTGGGGCAAGATTGACGACAGTTATATTTTGTCTCCCCTTGTTGTCAATAAAGGTGAAGGGAAAGTTAACGGAGTCTTGCTAAAAATTGACGACGTCGCATTGGCTGATTTTGATCGTCGAGAACGAGGCTACCATCGCATTCAGGTCAATCCAAAACAAGTCGAAGTAAGTACTCTCTCTTCAAACGATTACCAACTCGAAGACGATTCCGTTATTTGGGTCTACGTAAAAGACAAACCGGAGCCACCCTGCTCATTGAGCCCCATTATGCTGACCTATGTCGATACGGTATTGGCAGGATGTTTAGAGATCTCCGAAACCTTTGCTAAGAATTTCATTGATCATACCCTTGGTTGGAATTTCCCAATTGAAAATGATCGACATGCCCCAAAATATGGCAATCTAGCGGGCGTCGAGCCTGAACACCACCAAACCATCGATGCATTACTGAGCAATATTCTCTAAAATAAGTCCGTTAAGATTGGTCTACACTTTTATAACAAGCAATGCTTAGTAAGGGTGTATGAAACAAGCACAGTTACCCAATAGAATACTGCTTTCTGGTATTTTTATCGGTTGTCTATTTTTTAGCTTTAATACCGTGATGACTCGCGGGGCATCGCTTTGGATGTATGATTCGAAGCGACTATTTGTTTGTGCTGTGATTATTGTCTTTTGTCTTGGTCTGACTTTATTTAAAAATCATCGACTCTCTTTCTGGTCTACTTTCAGCATCGTCACCCCACTGTGTACGATACTCGTCATGAGCCTATTTACCTTTGCGGCCATTGCAAACTGGCAACGAGTCTATGTTTGGAGTGCGCAAGAGAATTTCTTTTATGTATTAGGGTTGGCGATTGTCGCAACGTGTTTGGTTCCCATACTGCGGCAGCATCGCGTTTTGGTGTACCAATACTTTTCTTGGATTTCTGTTTTCTTATTCTTATCCATCGCTTCAGTATTTTGGTTTAGAGCTTACTACCAACTGCCTGATTCGATTCATTCCATTTTAAACCCGAGATTTATCAATCAAGTACAAATATGGGTGTTAATTCCTATTTTCTACCTAACCATCATTTGTACACGTAAGCAACATTACCACTACGCGATGCAAATTCTGTGTGCGCTTAATGTCACCACCATTTTAGCGACCGATGCTCAAGGTATTGCGACCGTTGGAGTTATCGCTATTTTACTATGGGCTTGGCTAGAGGGAAATTGGCGTAAAGAGATCACCCTGCTCTTAATCCAATCCATTATTTTTGGAGCCGTATTTCAATTTCTCTTACTCTCACCCGTGCCTGAGTGGGTGTTGTATGGCAACGCATTTACCTGGAGTACAATAAAAACAGAGTCTTCTGGGCAGGTGACACTGTGGCTAGAAGCGTTCTCACGGACTAGCTTTTGGGGATTGGGTGGCGATTCATTTATTTGTTTAAAGGAAAGTTTTTCTCAGCCTTCCAGTGGATCAAATTGGAGCCACATAAGTTGGGGGCTTATCCCTCTTTTCGCCTATCTTATTTTATTGATTTATGGTTTTCGCTCTGTCGTTAAAACGAAAAATCAAATGGTTAGGGTAACAGGCCTTAGCCTAATGATAGGCTTGAGTTATAGCCTGTTCTCAGGCGTGTTGGACTCTCCTATCAGCCAACTTCTTGGCGCGTTTAGCATAGCGATGTACTGGGCGAGTATGAAGCCAACACCTAAGAAGATGCACCACGCAACTCTCTATCAGCATGCCGTGATCATTAGCTTATCTGTATTGTGTATATTCTTCATTACAAACAAAGTGAAACAACGCGTCGATATTTACCCGCAAATACAGCAAGCAACAGAACTCAAAACTCAGCTATGGCTAGGTTACCAGTGCCTACTTCCTCAGCAACCGAATGAGTAACTGAAACTATGTCATGCAGTACGCGCTGACTAAATAAACAGCTTTGCCTAAACCGTGTTATGAGCCTTTACAACCTGACAAACAAGGTTACGTAACCAGAGGTTTTTGTCGTCTTTTTGCTTGCTCACTCGCCACAGTAACGATATGTCAAAATCTGGCACCTCGATAGGTGGTGGTGTTGTCGTTAAACGGTCATTAAATGCATCTGTTTTTGCCATAAGCTCAGGCACAATAGCAACCAAACGACGACCTTTAAGTAAACTGCGTATGGTCAGGAAATTACGTGATGCAACGGTCACTTGGCGAGTGTACCCCAGGGCTTCAAGCCGTTTATCCACCTGTGTTGAAAGCACCCCATCTGAGCTCACGAGTGCATGATCAATATGTGAAAACGCGTCGACCGTCAGTTTACCTGCCACATCAACCTGAAGCGGATCATATAAACACACGTGCTTTTCGGTATAGAGCTTTTGTGATTCGAATTGCTCATCCACTTGAATCACACTGCCAATCACCGCATCCAGTTTCTCTTGCTCTACGACTTTGATGTAATTGTTTCTATTTACATTGATAAAACTGACCTGTGCTTTTGGCGCACTATGACGAATCGCATCATAAAGAACGGGCGCATAAATAAACTCAGCGTAGTCGGTTAACCCGATACGGCACACGCCGCCATATTTTTCAGGATCAAATCGCTCTTTGGCCAAAAGCTCCGATGAAATCGAGTCCAGTAATCGAGAAATAACAGGAGCAACATGATGGGCATATTCCGTGGGCTCCATGTTGTGCCCTTTTCGTTCAAATAGGCTGTCGTCAAAGAGTCCCCTCAAGCGTGACAGACTATGGCTCATCGCAGACTGACTGACAAAGCTCTTTTCGGCTGCTAGGCTGACACTGCGGTACTGATACAACTGTGAAAAGGTGACCAGTAAATTTAAATCGATGTTTTTCCAGTTTATTTCACTCACTAACTCGCTATCCCATATAATTCATAATTATGATTAAAACTATTAATTTGAATCATTTTAGTACATTCAATACAGTGTTGCAGAATCTATTTAGTCAACAAATCATGTCGAGATAAATGATGTTATCTATTTTTAAAATCTTCTTTGCTTTAGGTTGGATAAGTTTTGGTGGCCCTGCGGCTCACATAGGCTATTTTCGCAATGCATTTGTGGAAAAACGAAAGTGGTTAGACGACCAAGAATACGCACAAATCGTTGCGCTTAGCCAGTTTTTACCCGGCCCTGGTTCGAGCCAAGTTGGGTTTGCTATCGGCTATAAACGAGGAGGAATAGGCGGGGCATGCATGGCCTTTTTAGGATTCACTCTGCCTTCTATCTTTATTATGCTCGCGCTCGCTGCTCTCAGTAGTCAATTGACGGAACATTCCTTATTTCAAAATGTAATCCATGGTCTGAAGCTGCTTGCCGTTGTGGTTGTCGCGGACGCGGCTTGGGGAATGTATAAAAACTTTTGCCAGCAGACGTTAACCGTCGCCCTCTGCATAACAACAGCCGTCGCGCTCTTGGTTATGCCCAATATTGCGACCCAAATTCTAGTGTTATTCATATCGGCACTCATTGGGGTGAAGTACTTAGCAAAACCGAACCTGGATGCTTCTTCGCCATTTAAGCCATCAATATGGCCGTTGGCCCTGTTTGTTGTATTCCTTGCCGTGCCTTTTGTCACGCCTTCTTTATTTGGTTCGATCCAGAGTATTGCTCTATTCAGTGATTTTTTCCAAGCGGGGAGCCTAGTATTTGGCGGCGGCCATGTCGTACTTCCACTGCTGCAAAATATTGTCGGCGACCAATTAAGCTCAGATGCTTTTCTCACTGGCTATGCAGCCGCTCAAGCCGTTCCAGGGCCAATGTTTACCTTTGCTACTTATATTGGCTACGAAATGCTACCTGAAAGCCCTGTTATCGGTGCCATCGTTGCCACTGTTGCTGTTTTTTTACCGGGTTTTTTGCTGCTACTTGGGGTACTGAAAAATTGGCAGCAACTGGCCAGTAAACCCAGCGTATCAGGAGCAATCAGTGGCGTGAATGCTTCGGTGGTGGGTTTGCTGATTGCGGCTCTGTACCAACCGGTCTTTACCAGCGCTATTTTCAATGGGTGGGATATGGCATTCGTCGTCGTCGGACTCTTTCTTTTAAAACAACTCAAATTGCCGATTGTTTGGATGGTTGTTTTCTTTGCTTTATCTGGTGTGTTGTTAGGACTGGTTTAATAAAACTATAGTAGGAGAGCGGCTTGATGCGACCTGCACTGTGGCTCTCCTACTCGTTTGTGTTCATTACCCTCTATCACTAAACGAATACAAATAAACGAACGCAAATAAACGCATTCGTTTAAAGGTATACATTAACTGGCGCAAATACAGTCTTACTGAGAGGCCTCATCCATACCTTCTTTCACTCTGACTTCCGCTAACGCTCTTTCGAGGTTTTCGTTGGCCACCTTATAGTAAGATGGCTTTTTATCGATCGCTTGCTGTAAATAGGGTATTGCTTTGTCTGGTTTCCCCTGAAGAATGAGGAAGTAACCGACATTATTCAATGCTTCAGCGGCCTCCATTTGACGCATAAAGACGTTGATTGCACGCTTAATCTCTCCTTTGCTTAGGTAGATTAACGCCAGATTATTCTGTGCTTTTTCATTATCCGGCTCCTGCTCTAATGCCGACAAGGTGTATCTCAACGCTGTTTTGTAATCGCCCGACATGTAATACGAATAGCCTGTGTTTATTTGCAATTTCACCGAACGAGGATCAATCAATAATGCCTTTTTATAAAAAGTCTGAGCCAACACATGATTCGCTTTAACATCGGTTAGTACACCTAATCCCATATAAGCGTTCGCGGGGGATACGTTATCAATGTGCAGCGCTGCAACGTCTTCGGGGTTAACGAGATCATCCTGGCTAAGTGTTATAACACTATTGAGACGCACTTGATCCGCATTAAGGGCTCGTAAGTAATAGCTATACCCTAGATCTACCTCGCCTTGTTTTGTGTAAATACTGCCAAGCTGCTCAAGCACTTTGATGTTGTTTGGATTTTCTTCCAACGCGATCGAATAGGCTTTACCTGCTAATGTAAGGTTGCCACGAGACTCATGGATCCGCCCAATATTATACAAAGATTGATCATGGTATTGTTTCTCAGGAAACGACAGCGATCGTATGTATTCATAGAGTGCCAAATCGATATTATTTCTGCTCAGCGCAATATCACCTCGCATAATGGCTTCTTTTTCATTAAGCGGTGGGGCATCCGATGTTAGCGTATCAATTGGCCGTCCATCGTATAAAGTCGCTTCAAAGCCCGGCGTTTCAGGTTCGCTCGCACAAGCCGTTAATAATAAAAACAACGCCATGCTCGTTAGTGTTTGATATCCTTTCATAATCACTCCTTACTGACCTAGCGTTGATGTGAGACTCAACATGGATGGCCCAATTGCGACGATAAAAAAGCATGGCCAGATAAAGAGCAACAACGGAAAAATCATTTTTGTTGGAATTTTTGCGGCAATTTCTTCAACTTCTTGATTGCGACGATCACGAAAATCCTCGGTATATTCTCGTAACGTTTGGGAAATGCTCCCACCGATCCGTGACGCATGCGCTAACATTTTGACTAAGCCGGTAATTTCTTCCACGCCCGTTCTCTCGACGAGATCATCAAAAGCATCCGACATTTCAACCCCAGCTTTAATCTTGCCACACACGGTATCTAGCTCGTCAGCAAATTCTGGATGAGAAATCATCAACTCATCCGCGACTCTTCGTAGCGCAGAATTAAACCCGAGACCCGATTCGGTACACACCACCAGCAAGTCGAGAGCATCCGGGACTCCTCCTCGCACTTTTGATTGACGTTTTTTGACCATACGATTGAGCGCCATGTTAGGCGCAAACACACCAAACGCCACACTGAAAATCATGGCTAGCCTTAGATTACTCATGTCTGGAACAAAAAAGTACAGTGCACCCGCCATCATCACACCGATGATGAAACTGAATATTTTAATCGCATAAAAGAGGGTTAGCGCATCCGCTTCATGGTATCCCGCATGCATCAATTGATGGCGAACACTTTCACGCTCTTTCGAGTTTGAAGGTGTCATCATGGGCGCTAGCGACTCTAGCGTATTATCAATTTTCCGAGATTTCTTCAGCTTTTGACCACCCGATTCATTCCTGATTTCTTCTAGTTTTCTCTTAATCGGAGATTTCACTCCAAAAAAGATGAACGCGACGGTCATGATCGACAAACTGGTAGAGACGAGAATGAGACCCAAGAAAAACAGTTCATCGTCTATTTCTATGTAATTAATAAAATCGAGGAGGCGTTCCATGTTACACCTCAAAGTTGATGATGTTTCGGATCCATATCGAACCCAAAAATAGGCTGACTATCCCACCACTGACTAAGGTCATTCCTCTCGGATCTTCATACAATGGCTCTACGTACGTAGGGTTAATGAGCGACATGAAGATAAAAAGGATGAACGGGGACAACACCAGTATCCACGCAGACAACCGGCTTTCCGCTGAGATGGTTTTAATTTTTCTCTGCAATTTAAATCTAGCCCTAAGCACATGAGAGACTTTTTCTAGATTTTCAGACAGGTTTCCTCCCGTCTCTTTTTGCAATAGCACCGCACTAGAAAACGCCAACATAGAAACAGTCGGTGTTCTTTCCGCCATCTGCATAATCGCGAGGCGCATATCGTACCCATAGTTGAGTAAGTTGAAGGTGTTTTTAAACTCAATACCAATTGGCGCGGGCATCTCATTGCCAACTTCATTAAAGGCCTGAGTCACCGGCTGACCCGCTTGAAGCATACGTCTCATAATATCGAGAGCATCTGGCAACTGTTCTTCAAATGTCGCAAGCCGTTGGGATATTTTTCTCTGGATCATCATGTGCATCAAGACCCAAGAGCCGAAGAAAGCGGCGATTTCAACAAACCATGGTTGCCCCATGAAAATCAAAACCATCGATGAACTAGAGGCAATCAAAAAAGTCACCGTGAGCGTCTGAATGAGTGTCCAATCGTAACCAGAAAGCTCAATATTCTTTTTCAAATTAGAGAGAAATTTTATCTGTACAAGCTTTCTGTCTGTTGGCGTTAAGCTCTTTAAATAATGCTCATGAAGAAGCGAACGCGTGTCTTCATCAAGATTAGACTGAGATTCCTTTAACCTCTCCGAGAGTTCTTTATGTTTCGCTTTACTCCCTGCGGCCGGTAATATCAGTGCCTGAGAAATAAAGACAACCGCAAAAAAGAGCAAAACATAAAAGAGGGTGACATCATCGCCCATAGCCTGTTACTCCTATTGATAGGTCTCGTTGAAAATTTCAAAAGGCATATGCAGCCCTTTTTTTGACAACTGATCGTGGCAAGCGGGAACAACACCCGTCGCGGTAAAATAGCCAATCACTTTGCCATCTTCATCCATACCTTGACGTTGAAACTTAAATATTTCTGACATGGTGATGATTTCACCTTCCATGCCATTGATCTCCGAAATACTCGTCATACGACGCCCACCATCTTCCTGACGCTCCATCTGAACCACTAAGTGAATGGCGGAAGCGATTTGCGATCGGAGATTTTTCGTCGAGATATTCCACCCTGCCATTGAAAACATATTTTCAACACGACTGAGTGCATCCCTTGGGGTATTCGCATGTATTGTGGCCAATGAACCATCATGCCCAGTATTCATTGCGGCCAGCATATCCACAGCTTCACTGCCACGCACCTCTCCGAGTACAATCCTGTCGGGCCTCATACGCAGGGTATTTTTCACTAAGTCTCGCTGGGTGATTTCCCCTTTACCTTCAAGGTTAGCAGGGCGAGTTTCAAGACGAACGACATGAGGTTGTTGCAACTGAAGTTCTGCTGAATCTTCAATGGTAATGATTCGGCAATCGCTGGGGATAAAGCTCGAAAAAATATTCAGTGTGGTGGTTTTTCCAGAGCCCGTACCACCAGAAATAAGGATGTTTAACTCGCCATGCACCGCTGCCTCAACAAATTTAGCCATCGGCTCAGACAGCGAGTTGTAACCCAGTAAGTTGTCCATGGTGAGTTTGTCCACAGCAAAACGGCGAATAGAGACGGAAGGCCCATCTAAAGCAAGCGGAGGAATGATGGCATTGACACGTGAGCCATCCGCAAGACGGGCATCGACCATTGGGGATGCTTCATCAATACGACGGCCAACTTGGCTAACGATTCTATCGATGATGTTTCTTAAATGCCGATCGTCTAAGAAAGTGTATGGGGTGGATTCTAATTTACCTCTGCGTTCCACAAAGACACTTTTGGGCCCATTCACCAAAATATCCGATACGGTGGGATCGTGAAGAAGCGGTTCTAAAGGCCCAAGGCCAAAGACTTCATCTTCAATTTGAATGATCACCCGCTTTCGGCCTTCAGCACTTAATGCATGAGTTTGATCGTCTGCCATTAATTGAACAATGGCATCATGAAGATCTTTTTTAGCTCGCTCTTTTTCTAAGCTAGCGAGCAATCCAAGGTCCAGAGTTTCCAAAAGACGTTGATGATAATAGTGCTTGGTTTCGAGCTCTTGTTCTAGCTGCTTTTTTGCATCGTCTACCGCTTTATCTTTCTCTTGAAGGTCCCGTGCCTTTCGTTCGGCTATGTTTTTAGACAGCTCGACTTCTTTAGGCTGAGAATCATCAGGCCCCGCTGCTTCGCCAGTTTCAACTGTCTTGGCGAAATGACTATCGACCGAAGCCAGCTTTTCCTGTAATTCAGGGTTAATATTTTTCCGTTTAAAAAACATGCAACCTCCCTATTCCTTAGGAAAACAGACTCTTTAACCAACCTTGTTTTTTTTCTTGTTCAGGCATCATAGTTAAAGTGAACTTAGCCACTGACTTCGCTATCGAGCTTTTCTGTTTTGACTCAATAAATGGCCGCCCCAAATTGGCACTCTCTATAGCGACTTTAAATTCATTAGGCACCATATGGACCTTGACGCCTTGAATCGTCCCTTCGATGTCTTTCAATTTGATCGATAACCGCTTTTCATAACGATTGACGATAATCTCTTGCTGCTCTTTAGTGATGCCAAAGTCCAATGCAAGCAGCCTTGCAATCCGCGTGGTGTTTTTAATCGAGACCAAGTTTTGCTGAGTAATAAGAAACACTTTCGTCACGGGTGTAATCACAGAGGTGAACAGCCGATCCACCCCGCGAGAAAGATCAATAATGACGTAAGGGTAGAACTCCCTGAGTATAGGTATCAATTTATTGATGTGCTTTGCTTTGTCGTAGTTATCGTGGGTGTTTTCATGCTTGAATCCGAGCACATGTAACCCCGAAGCATGTTTTGTCACAAGGCTGCCTAGTGACACTTCATCTAAGTCAGAGACACTCGCAATGGCATCTGAAAGACTGTACGGCGAAGACACATTTAAATAATCTTCAATGACACCAAACTGCAAATCGAGATCAAGCAGCAACACTTGTTCTGGGTACTCTTTTGCTATGCTCATCGCGGAATTCAATGCAAGGGTTGAGGCTCCCGATCCCCCTTTTGAATTAATAAAAGCAAACATTTGGCCTAAGTTTCGATTGGCAATTTTTTCCTCAGAAATATTTTTAAGCATGGGGATGAGTGCGTTGATCTCTGATTTATCAGAAACAAAATCCGCGGCGCCAATGCGAAGGGCAATCTTTAACGCGCCATTATCATTTTCATTGCCAAACACAATCAAAGATGCCTCGTAGCCTTCTGTTGCCGGCCCTTCGTATTGCTGAAGCTCGATGATCTTTTGAGCCCAATTAGGCCCGGTTTCAACAAAAATCAGATCAGGTGGGGTAAATTGAGCGAGGTTTGCAACCACCAAATTATGCAAAGAGATCGTCTCAAAGCTGATGCTCTGGCAATGCGCTAGCTCTTGACTAATATGCAATTGAAAGCGATCGCTCGAATAAAAGATCCAAACATTCAGGTTGGTTTTTAAACGGATCTGACTTCCATCATTTCTAGTTAGCTCCACCGCCTCTCCCATCGTACGCTCCTCTAGCAATCCGTATCGGTATTCGAGCCTCTGATCTCACCTAGATTTTCCCTTGGTAAAGTGGTTTCAAAGCTCGGAACAATAATGACGCCTTGTAAAAAGGTGAGTAAGCCAGAAAATTGATATTCAAAATTAACCACTTCCGATCTTACATACCGAATATCCAAAAATACTTCCGGATCCACAGAGGGATCACCGGTGATCACAGCCCCTGTTTCGTTCAAATATTCCAAAGACAAATTGGCCGACGTAAACCCTCCAGGGGCATTTCTCGGGACCGCTAACCCCGGTATTTCATCTTTGTCTGCCACATTACATACCACTCCCAATCTAGCCGCGACGCGCGTCATTTCGTTAATCAGCTGCAGCGAGTACATGTAGCGCCCGACTTCAATCACCCCCAGAATCAACACCAATAAGGCGCTTGAAATGAGCGTAAACTCTATGATCGTGATGCCTCGTTGGCTTCTCATGGTGCCGTCCTCATCATTGCAGACGTATTAAGTGGGACACCAAAGTTAAAACTGGAAGAAAATAGGTTTGTTATAGGAGTATAGGTATGATTTATGGTGACCGTCACATATTGATTGGAATGATTGATAGAAACATCACTGGGGGTAAGGCCTTGAACTAAAGGGGTACTCGAATCACCAATCAAGGCGGTTCCATACACCACCATATTTTTTATTTCGGTTTCATCGGCAATGTGATCGTAACTGGATGTACCCGATACATTGGTCGTTGCGTATCTCGCTCCATTTCTCGCCATTTTATTCAACGTATTATAATCAATCAGAGCATTACCAAACTCCGTCACCCCACCAATAATTAAGACTAAAATAGGAACCGTAATGAGAAACTCTACCGCAGCAATGCCTTTCTGCTTTCGTTGTATGCTCATATCATGACTCCGTTGCCAAAGGGTCTTTATAAAGAACAATACGATAAGGCCCATCAACATCACTGCCTTGACCCGGTACCCCGCCCGTGACACTGCAGTCTTCAATAAACTCTCCAAATACAGGCTGTTTACTGCCATTACTTGTTGGGGCTTGTTGTAACAAAAAGAAGCAGCCGATCGCGGTAATATCAAATGAATTAAAACCACCTTTAGCATCAGTACAATCAACAATGGGGACAGGAAGAATACGTCTATTATATTGACCACCTTGCGCTATTCGACAATCGCTATCACCAGTACAATCTGGCAACGCAGCTTTATAGTCAGAATACCCCCACGGTTTTCCACCAGCCCCAGACGAATCGGTATAAGTAATGTTGCCATTGTTGTCCATATTTGGGCCGTTAGAGGGCTGCTTGATATACACATCTGATGGATGATCATTTGAATTAACACCGCCCCCCCCATAAATACCAAATCGAGTATTCAGCCCCTGGCCAACTGGACCGACAGTATTACCAGGCTTAGTTAAGACAGGATCGTTAATATTTATCTCTGTTTCAAATCCACCCGCCAATGCGTCTCGAACGGTACTTGCACCAGAGCCAAAATCAAGTAATTGGAAATTTCCAGAACCCATATTTGAATTTTGATTTGAAGGTAGTTTTAATGCATACAACGCACCTTCATTAAATCCGTTGACCCCTACATCCTCTCCTTCACAAACCGCCATCGGTACAATATTAACCAGAATTTCTTCTGGAGGGCTGGGACCTGCTACCGCACTGGCTGAAATAATTTTGTCGTGACCAAAAATCTGGATGAAAAAATCGTCCAATGAATAACCTGCAACCGACACCCTAACAAAGGTATCGTCTGCACTGGTATAACTCCCATCAGGGAATAAGGCAGGATCATTGGAAAAATCGACTAAAATCGTCGCGCTTGAAAAGTCCATTTCGCTGTTACCGCTCGCACCCGCCACATTGTTTAGCGTGGTCTTGGCAACACTGGTCGCTTCAGCGGTGGAACCACCATTGTCGATGACTAAAGCCGCCGCAAGGACCGCTGCATCAACGCTGTTTTGTAAACGTGTTTTATTCATTAATGCGTGATTTACATCAATTGAAAGAGCCGCAACACCAATCAGCGCAGCCATTGCAACCGTCACCATGACAAGCACCAATCCTGATGCCTTTCCCCTCCTACTGATTGTCTGTTTTGTGCCTTTCATCTTGTGGTCCTTAAGGGAGATTATTGTGCAAACCCTTGTAAAACTTGGCTCTCAGTACCTTTCAAACCGTTATTTTCTGCTCCTGTATAGGTTTGATAAGCCCCTTCCATTCGCTCACCACTGCCTGATGGAATCACTGATTCATTCTCTTTGGTCGCATTGGGGTTATAAACTTGCTCGGCTCTTAAGTTGGCAACATGATGCCCCAAAGGTTGATCATTGGCGCACCCAACACTTGTGCCAATAACCCACATTATGATTGTTATTTTTAGTCCGTTCATTTTGCCTCCTACAGGCTATGTCCAAAGGAGCCTTCTGAGCCACCTTGGGAATAGTCCATGAATTCCGTAACATTCTCTGTGGTTTCCCCATTACGTTTATTTGGCTCTGCTATGTAAGCCCCTTGCCCGAGTAAGTAGTACTTCACATCATTAGGTTCGACAAAGGAATCCGTTGGCAGTGAAATTCGGTTTCTATCTACGGGGCTTGCAAGGCGGGGGGTCACTAAAATAACCAGTTCCGTCTCTCCTGAGACATATTCTTGGCTATTGAACAGTTGCCCTAATACGGGAATATCCCCAAAACCGGGCATTTTGGTTGCAACATCACGGACATTTTCGCTTAATAAACCTGCAATACCGATAGTCTGCCCATCGGCCAGCTCCAATGTCGAAGATGCACTACGGCGAGTAATCGGAGGGATAACATAGGTTCCGTTAGTGCTTCCTGGGCTCAGTGTCAGTGAGCTTGAATTGGCAATTTCACTGACATCAACCGCAAGATTTAGGTTGATTTTTTTATCGCTTAACACCGTGGGGATGAACTTCAACCCAACGCCATACTCTTTGTATTCAATCGTGATCCCATCATCATCGGGGACGGGAATAGGGAACTCTCCCCCCGCCAAAAACTCAGCTCGTGATCCACTCAATGCGGTTAAATTAGGTTCTGCCAACACCTTGGCAGCGCCTGTTTGTTTGGCCACATCAAGCGCAAAACTAAACAATGTATTGCCATCGACAAAGGAGCCGAGCAACCCGTAATTAGACGAGCTTGGTAGTTCAAATATGGGGTTTGTTCCGGATAATGCACTGCCAACCGAAGCGGCTCCCCAACCTATTTCAGAGCCACTGGTTTGGAAGAAGTGGAAGTTCGCATCAAACTTACGCACAAGGCTTCGTTGCACTTCAGCCACCGTCACTTCCAACATCACCTGCTGCGCCCCACCAATCGACATTAAGTTGATGACACCCGTTTGTTTCACTTGTGAGCTCAGGGATTCTTTTTCTTCATCCGCCTCTTGTCCGACTGCGTAAGTCTCTGCCACTCTCAATGCCACATTCATCTTTTCTTGAGAGCTCACTTGACCACTGAGTATCAATCGATTTTGAGCGCTATGTACTTTAATATCTTCGTCTGGAAGAAACTCATATAACTTAGATTTCAAACTATTGAGATCATGCGTCACTTCAATATCAATCGATTCAATTAACCGACCTCGACTGTCCCAGGCCATTAAGTTTGTCGAGCCTAGTTTCTTGCCAATGAGAAACAACTCATCAGATTTCAGCATGACAATATCCAGTACTTCAGGGTCCCCTAATGAGACACGCTTAGCTTTGGCTGACAGATTGACATGCGTCGATTTGTGATGGGGAACTTTCACTGTTTTTCCGGTTTGGGTTGATGCAATGACGACAGTGGAACTGCACATCAACAATAGGGTGGCGAATAATATTATGCTTCTCATAGTGCACCTCAGTCCTTAACTCGAATATTGGTAGACTGCGTCCCTTTTATTATCGTGACACTTGGTGCAACCCGCCGCTTCACCACGACTTCCTCTGGTTCATGAGGATTTCTTAATGTGAGCTGAATGATTCCCTTGCTCTTAGCCGTTAACAGCTTTTCTGCGTCTTTTGGTGTCACTTCTAGTGTGACAGCACGCACGACGACAGGCGCATTTTCTTGTGTTCTCGCCGTTTGATCGACGGCGAGCACTTTAATATCTTTGAGGACTGTGGACGTATTGGTATACGTTTTACTGTGATTAATCGTACTCAATATATCGACTCGATTACCGGGCAATAAGAACCCAGCCACCCCAATCACATCATCCACTCGAATGGTGACTGCCCGCATGTTTTCTGAAATCAAGGATGCCAGAGTTGAACCAACCGCCCCTGAAGTAACGCGCAACGGGTTAATCAACTCTCCTTGGAAAATATCGGCGTTCGCCACGAGCCCGATGACTGCTTCTTGATCGACAAATTGATCAGAATCTCGCCAGCTGACTTCCAGTAATTTAGAGGTTAAATGCAGGGCTTCTATCACCGTGCCTGCGGGGATTGATTGCGCGGCGATGACCACGGGCTCTCGCTCTACGACTTCCGTTGTGACTTGGGGCTGTACTTGTCTATCCATCCACTGTTTAGCAAAAAATACCGCACCTAAACCAAAAACAATGGATAACAAAAACAATAAAACGACTTGTTGTTTACTCATCTAGCACCTCCACCTTTACCGTCAGCGGTAAAGTAGACTTCCCATGCCCGTGAAAGTACTTCCGGCGTTATTACGGGCTCAATGTCTTCAAATGCAATGATATCTCGGCTGATACCCACCATGTCTTTGGGCAAGCAGGGATAAAAACCCACGCTATGTTGACGATGTAAACTGATTAAACTTTCGAAGACCGAAGACGCTATGGAGAGGTTTTTGCCTTTGGCCATTTTCTCCCAAAGCATCTGATATTCATTATCTTTTAATGGATAAAACTGAATCTTGTACCCCAAACGTCGCAAGAAAGCCGGATCACTGATTTTTTCAGGATCCAAGTTACTTGAGAAGGCGAGAGTCAGGATGAAAGGAATCGTTATTTGCTGACCATTTGGCAAGGATAAGTGGTCAAAAAAGTACTCCATGGGGACTATCCAACGATTCAGTAACGTATCAACCGGCATGGGCTGACGCCCTAAATCATCAATAATGAAGATGCCATTGTTTGCCATCATCTGTAACGGCGCCATCCAGACTCGATTGTGTTCACTGTGATTCACCTCCAACATATCCATCGTCAATTCGCCCCCAACTTGAATACTAGGGCGTTCACATAACACCCAGCGTCTGTCAAACTGCTCTTTGAATAGCAAACTCTGTTGGTCGTTATTTTTGTTGACTCGATTATGATGCTGAGGAGAGAAAACTTTAATGATGTTACCGGCTGCGTATACCGCAAAAGGAATATAAACCGAAGTATTGAGAGAATTGAGTATTCGAGTGGCTACAAATGTTTTGCCGGTACCAGCGTCACCATATAACAGCAACGCTCGACCAGAATTAATGGCTGGCCCTAATACTGAGATCATCCGTTCTGCGCCATACACATCACTTAACGCGTGAGTGACATCGGCTTTCGTTACCACTCGAGCGCGTACATCTTGCGCTTTTACCATCTGATCGTATTCGCTTAACGAGATGGGAGTTGGCCCTAGGTAAGCGTCTTTAGCAAAAGCGTTGTCAGCCTCTTGAACACCTGTTGCGGATAACGCATAGCGGACGGCTCCTCCTGACTGCTGAGACATATAGCCTTCGCTTTCAGCCTGAAAGACTTCAACAAGAGATTTTTTCCTCAGATTTCCAATCATGGCTTCAATAAGGTGACTGTTGATGCACATAAGTTGCGTGAGATTGAGCAGATCGGACTTGGGGTAGGCGGCAATGTGTTTAATCAATAAATTTTCTACAACAGCCCTAGGAACCCCGAGTTCATCAAATGATGTGGGGACTTTAGGTGCGTCTGCTTGAGGAGTTAACTCTTCTCTATGTAGACTTTTTTGATTTGTCGTATTCACAGAGACTCCTTGTTGTCATCGGTTCACTCAATATCGAGTCACCAATGTAAGTGTTAATCCATTAAAAATAGCTTTGCATGGCTAACCCGATCACGACCACAGGAGCAAAAGGCATTCGTAACATCTGGGCATTACTCTTGGCGAGCATATCCCCCTCCACTTTTGAACCTCGACCATAAGCTCGACCATAAGATAGAATCATCGTGTACTTTCTTATCATCTGTTGAAACAACTTAGGATCTTCCGCCATTCTCATTGAGCCGTACAATAAACCCACCAGCACACTTGAAATGGCAATCCAAAACACCGTATCAAGCAACTGTCCCCAACCCATGACGACGCCAACAACCCCTAAGAGCTTTACATCGCCAGGCGCCATTGCTCGTGCGATATACAAAGCAAAGCCACCAAGAAACATCACTAGGCCTGCTACCAATGAACCCCCAATAGTGAGCAGAGGGTCATGAGAAAAAGATTGGTATGCGATGGTCAACACCAACAGATAGAGAAGCGCAATATTGGGGATTCGATTTTCTCTTGCATCAGTGATCGCAATGACCAGCCATCCTGCCCAAATAAGATACCCCATAGCGTTTTGTCCCTAAAAGAGAGCCGTTATTCGCTACCACTAAAAACAGACTCAAACTCATCGGTTAAAATTCCGTATACCACAGTGAAAAAACCAGAAAGGCCGATAATCATGGCACCAGCACCAACGACGTATTCCACCACAGTGAGCCCTTCCTCGTTGGCAAAAAACTCTTTAGATACATTTAGAAAATGTTTCATCTTTAAGTCTCCTAAATTGTACTGGCAAAGCGCTACAAGGAACGACCTTATAAGACCTAGCCAGTACTACGTAGAATAGACTAAAAGTTGAATCACTGCCGAATAGACCTCGTTACTATTCAGCTGGAGCCTCGTCAAAGACACTGCCCAATTCAGTTGTTAATGTGTCACTAAATGTACCAAATATTCCCGCTAATCCAGCCACTAGCAATCCAGCACCAACCACATACTCGACCACCGTTAGCCCCTCTTCATCGTTCATAAAATCTTTTATCAAATTCACTAAATTACTCATCATTGGGTCTCCTTCCAAAAGGCAATTCATACTCAATTGCTAACTGATAATTTAGACATTAATAAAACTATCCGTTAGGACTTTCCTAATCTATTTTGGTACTTTTTTGTCATGAATTACCCTTAACTAAGAGGCCATCATTGACAATAAAGCAGTTGATATGGTCAAAATTCTTGGCTTTAGAAATATCCTCCACAAGAACAACAAATCTAATGCATTGTTTTAAATACAAATAACAACAAAGGCTTTCCTCCTCTATATCCCCCAAGAACAACCAACATCCAGTCTCACTATTGATACTTGACACAATAAAATATGAGAGATTATATGAACTAATATCACACGAAACTTCAAACTCAGTGATAGCTCTATCATTAAATTCACTCAATTCGTCTTTATCTCTGGAAAAACGCCAGTCTAAGGCTAGCCTTAAACTAGTGATTAAGGATTAGCTAATTTAAGGGTGTGGACTATGGCTGTTTTGCATGCAGGCCAGTGGATTGGGCAATCTATCTCGTATATTCAAAGGGATACCCTGTTTAGTATAGAAAGGTTCTTTACCATTATAGAAAGTGGTCATGATGTGTCGGTCTTAAGCGAACCCACTATTGATATCTGCTTTTTCTTTTTCGATAAAAACGTCAACCATCCCCTTCTATTGACTGCCATCAAAATATGCCAAAACCTTCATAAGAAACTGATCCTCATACACAAAGGCGACATTGAAGAGGACATTCTTGCTTTGGATGTTGTTTTTGATCACTTCGATCTCAACCGTTTTGATGTAACTGAATGGTGCGAACAACTTAGCCGCAATATTCATTATCGATTCACTGATCATCAATCCATATTCACCTTGCACAAAGTACAAGAGGATTTAGACGAACAGAATATCAACAAGGATCTTATCGAGGTACTCCGCTATATCGACATGAATATATCGCGAACGATCAGAGAAGAGGATATTGCCGATTATTGCCACTACTCCGTCAGTCACTTTTCACGAATGTTTCATCAATCGGTGGGGATCAGCTTTAGAGATTACCTAACCACCAAACGCATTGAGCGAGCAAAACAACTCTTACAGGACGACAAAAAAAATAAGATTGCGGTCATCGCTTACCAATGCGGCTACAAGGATGTTTCCTATTTTTCTCGTATGTTTAAGAAGAAAACCGGCATTTCTCCCGGTGTTTTCAGACAATTTTATTAGATAGATCACTCTAATCACTTAAAAAGGCGCGGTTAACTTTTCACTCAACTCACTAACATGCTAATGTTAACCGATAGTTAACATTAAATTAACATAATAATAATTACATCATTTGTTATTACACGGAGTTAGAGAATGATTCAGCCTAATCAAATATCCAAACCAACCTGCACTCTTCCCCCACCAAACGAACTCATTTTGAAATGGGCTCAAGAGCGCCCTAATGAAGTGTACTTAAAACAAATCATCAATCGCCAGTTTGTTGAGTTCACTTACGCTGAAGTCGCCGATAAAGCGCTACGCCTTGTCGGTGCATTGAATACATTAGGGGCTAAGCCTGGTGATAAAATCGCGCTAATATCAAAGAACTGTGCAGAGTGGTTTATCTGTGATTTGGCGATCATGCTTGGCGACTTTGTCAGTGTACCTATTTTTCCAACCGCAGGGGCCGATACCATCGAGTATTGCGCGACTCACAGTGAGAGTAAATTCATCATTGCTGGAAAACTGGACGACTCTAAAGCAACGCAACAGGTTCTTGCTAGCCAGCCTCACCTCATCAGTATTGCTCTCCCTTACGATAGTGCACCTAACTGTCAGCACCAATTTGAAGAACTGATTGCATCATCTGAGCCGTCAACATTTCGCCCTGAACATTGCGACGACAAACTGATGTCATTGGTTTACACCTCTGGCACATCCGGGCAACCTAAAGGTGCGATGCTGACCTATGGTGCGTTTAGCTGGTCGGTTGAACAACTGATCAACCATATAGGCATTCAAGGCGGTGACAGACTGTTTTCTTACCTTCCGCTCGCGCACATTACTGAACGAGTGTATATCTTTGGGTGCTCTATTGCAGGTGGTGTACAAACCGCATTCCCAGAGTCGTTAGATACCTTTATCGAAGATGTAAAAATGCAGCGTCCAACACTGTTTATTTCAGTCCCTAGGCTGTGGACACTGTTCCAGCAACGTATTCAAGACAAGCTGCCACCACGCAAGATGAATCTTCTGCTCAAGATTCCGTTTGTCAGCACGCTCATTAAGAAGAAGCTAGCCGATGGGTTAGGGCTTGATCAAGCCAGAGTACTCGGGTGTGGATCGGCACCGGTTTCAGCGGCTTTACTCGATTGGTACCACAGTATTGGATTGAACATTACCGAAGCGTGGGGAATGACGGAATCCTTTGCTTATAGCACGATCAATCACCCGTTTAGAGAAGACAAGATTGGGACTGTGGGTAATGCAGGTCCTGGGATTGAACTGAAAATCGCCCAAGACAGTGAAATCATGGTGCGCGGTAAAGGCATATTTTCTGGGTACTACAAAAATGATATCGCGACCAAAGAATCGTTTGATGATGAAGGGTGGCTGCACACAGGTGATATCGGCTCTATTGACTCCGAAGGTTACCTTTCTATTCAAGGGCGTAAAAAAGACACCTTCAAAACCGCAAAAGGGAAGTTTGTCGCGCCGGTTCCTATCGAGAAAAAACTCTTCGAATACAGCAGAGTTGAGATGATGTGCCTTATCGGTCTTGGGCTTCCAGGGCCAATATTACTCGTCGTGCCTCATGACTTCCCTAATTTTGACAAGGAACGTTATGAGCGCACAACCAAAAGAGTGATTGAAAAAATGAACGCTCAGCTAGGTTCACATGAAAAAATCAAAGGCGTGTTAATGATCAAAGAACCGTGGAGTATTGAGAATAATATCCTAACTCCAACACTCAAGATTAAACGACATGTATTAGAGCAAAAATACCATGAGTTAGGAGCAAATTGGCCTAAAGACAAATTCGTGGTCTGGGAAGAGTAATTAAAATCGAAAGGGAGCCATTACGGCTCCTTTTTTATAAGCCCAAATTATAGATATTTGGTGTAGTCTGAGGTGTCATTGTTCTCGTTGTCTAGCCCCAGATCCTCTTTTACTCGACGACTCAATTGCTCTGCACACAACATTTCATTCGGCTTACCAATCACCTCACCTTCATTAATATATTTATTTTTAAATAACTTAGTACCAAACATCTTTGTCCAACCGATTAACGCTTCCATCATTCAACACCTGTACTTGCCACCGTTCTATCGTTATTATGAAAACAACCTGTTCGATAAGCGAACAACCAATATTTACATTAATTATAAGTAGAAGTTATGGACAATCGACTACGCCACCTTTCAGGTCTACGTTACTTCGAAGTTGCAGCTCGTTTAAGCAGTTACAGTAAAGCTGCAGATGAACTCTTTGTTAGCCAAGCCGCTGTCAGCCAGAAGATACGACAATTAGAAGAACAGGTCGGGTGTAAGCTTTTCGTTCGTAAAGGCCGAGAAATGACTCTAACACATGAAGGACGTACGCTTTTCAGACACGTTTCAGATGGGTTTAAAGAGGTTTTATTGGGCTTAAACAAGATCCAGTCAGAGCCCATTCAAGGCTTGCTTGTTGTTAGAAGCCCTCCTTCTTTCGCTTCACGCTGGTTATTGCCAAGGTTGTGGAAGTTCTCAGTCAGACACCCAGAGATCCCAATTAAGGTACTCACAGGGTGTGATACTCCAAATTTAAAGCACGGTGAGATTGATGTAGCCATTCGCCAAGGCGAAGATCTATGTGTTGAAGAAGGCTTGGCACTTGAGGTGCTTTTCAACGAACCGGTTTACCCTTTTTGTTCCCCTGAACTCGCAAACTCTTTGAACTTCACATCACCTAAACAACTCCTCAAATGTTGGCTGATTCAGTTTGATAGCGGTTGCTTCCCTTGGGAAGAATGGTTCAAACAAGCCAACATCTCGACTCAAACTCGTACGATACAGTGGATGGAAGTCGGTACCTTTGATATGGGATTAACCACGGTCATGGCGGGTCATGGTGTTTGCCTTGCAACGGACAGCCTTGCCGGTGATTTCATCGAACGCGGTCTACTCGTAAAGCCTTTTAACATTGGGATGACACCAGGCGTTCAAGTAAACCTGTGCTTTGATCCTGCTTCACCGAGGAAGGAACGTATTGCTGCGTTTACTGAATGGCTACATGAAGAAGTATCCGACCTATTAAAAGCCTAACCGATGCTGTCCATGATTGTTGCAATGAAAATAAGAAATAAGGCACTAACCTTCAAAACTAAACCGTTAGTGTCACTCTTTCTAATTCGAGTCTTGCTGAGTAAAAAGAGTGGCATAGGATTAAACTGACTCATTGCCAAAATGGCTTCCTGGATTCGATTTGGGCTTGTTCTTTCGTTAAACCGACATCTTCAAGTAAATGATCTGGAATCTCCGACAGCCTTTTTCTAGAGCGATAGATTTCATGCCACTGAGCAATCTTAGTAAAGAAAACCTTAACCAGGCCAATTAATAGAGAACGACGATTTCTTTGTATATTTGTAATTGCAGTATCCATATTTCTTCCCCTTTGCTCGTAACTCCGTTGACAAGGCCAATAATCAACCATTATGGTTGGTAGGACAAACGATAGAAATTGGCTTTAAGTTAAGGAAAACTAATGTGAATGAGCGAATGCCTCCTTTTCAAGGAATCTATTATTTTTATACCGCTGCAGAACTTGGCAGTTTCAAATCCGCAGCCACTCAGTTATTTGTGACACCCGCTGCGATTAGCCAACAAATCAGGCTGCTAGAAGAGTGGTTAGAAACAGACCTATTTATTCGTCAGCACCGTCAAGTCGTATTAACTCACGAAGGTGAAATTCTTTACCTCCAAGCTAAAAAAGGCTTTGCCCATTTGCAAGAGGGGATACGCCAAGTTAATCAAGACCCCAATCCAACACAGCTATCAATTTCTACCCTCCCCTCGTTTGCGCAGCACTGGCTCGTTCCCCGAATCGGTCAATTTAGAGAAGCACACCCAGAGCTATCAATGCTCATTGAACCCAGCAATCAATTGGTTTCATTCCTGGATTCTAGTGTGGATATTTGTATACGCTATGGTGAGGGAAATTATAAAAATGTTGAAAGTCGTTGGCTGATGGATGAAGTGGTCTATCCGGTTTGCCACCCTATTTATCAAGAAAAAAATGCCATTTATGGTATTGAAGATTTGTATAAGGCGGAATTAATTGAAGACCGCTGGCCAGATATGGATTGGAAGCTCTGGTTAGATACTGTGGAAGTGAAAGCAGGCCAATCGACGTTACAGTACGATGGCTCTCATTTCGTTCTTGAGGGAGCTCTCTCTGTCCAAGGGGTTGCCTTGGTAAAACATAGCCTAGCGAGACGCTACATCGAAGAAGGGAAACTGGTTAGAATTGGGAACATCGCACTCAAGCCCAGATTTAGCTACTACCTATGTGCACCTGCTGGTTACTTTCGCCGTGAAAAAATCCTGCAGTTTGAACAGTGGATCAAGCATCAAATTCGGATTTTTTCTGAATTAGATAACGAGAAACTCATTATTAAAGAAAGCGACTACTCTTTAAAATGGAAACAAAACTAATTCACAAGAATTGCTATACTGTCTGATTAGAGTCCGACACCCTAGTCATCTCGGGACTTCTGCGAATGATGACGACTAAATATGGAAAAATTGGAATCCAATGACACAAGAAAACAACCCACTTCATGGTATTACACTGCAAAAACTGCTCACAGAGCTCGTCGAACACTATGGCTGGGAAAGACTCAGCCAGATGGTCAATATCAACTGTTTTAAGAGTGAACCGAGCATTAAATCTAGCCTTAAGTTTCTGCGTAAAACAGAATGGGCTCGCGCTAAAGTAGAGCAGATTTACGTAGATCTAAAAGGTTAGATTGGACCACTTTTGGCTCTCACAAAGTGGCAATATGTGAAAAAGTTGCCATATATGAAAAGCAGCTAATCATGAAAAGTCCTAGCAGTAAGAGGTACCTAGCAGTGAAAAGTACCTAGCTGTGAAAAAGCAACAAACTGCAGAAAACAAAAAGCCCCACTAGCTTTCACTAGTGGGGCTTTTTCAGTTAGAGAGTTAAACGATTATTTCTTAGCGTTTTCTTCTTTAACTTTAGCGATTACTTCTTCTGCCACGTTCATTGGACATGGAGAGTACTGTAGGAATTCCATAGAGAATTGACCACGGCCTGAAGTAATAGTACGTAGGTGACCGATGTAACCAAACATTTCTGAAAGTGGTACATCAGCTTTAATACGTACGCCAGTTACGCCTGCTTGTTGATCTTTGATCATGCCACGACGACGGTTAAGGTCACCGATAACATCACCAACGTGATCGTCTGGAGTAAACACGTCAACGTTCATGATTGGCTCAAGAAGTTGTGCGCCAGCTTTAGGCATAGATTGACGGAATGCGCCTTTCGCTGCGATTTCAAATGCGATTGCAGATGAATCGACTGCGTGGAAACCACCATCGAATAGTTCAACTTCAACGTCTAGCGTAGGGAAACCAGCAAGAACACCGTTCTCCATCATGCCAGCAAAGCCTTTTTCTACTGCAGGCCAGAATTCTTTAGGAACGTTACCGCCCACTACAGAAGACTTGAATGAGAAACCAGAACCAGGTTCACCTGGCTTGATACGGTAATCGATCTTACCGAATTGACCAGAACCACCAGATTGTTTCTTGTGCGTGTAGCTATCTTCAATTGCTTGAGTAATAGTTTCACGGTAAGCAACTTGAGGTGCACCTACAGTTAGGTCAACGCCGTATGTACGCTTAAGGATATCTACCTTAATGTCTAGGTGAAGTTCACCCATACCTTTAAGGATAGTTTCGCCTGTCTCTTCGTCAGTCTCAACTTGGAAAGAAGGATCTTCTGCAACCATTTTACCGATAGCGATACCCATTTTCTCAGAACCGCCTTTGTCTTTTGGCGATACAGCAATAGAGATTACTGGCGTTGGGAATACCATTGGTTCAAGTGTTACAGGGTGCTTAGGATCACACAGAGTGTGACCAGTTTGCACGTTCTTCATACCAACGATTGCAATGATGTCACCAGCTTGTGCGCTAGTTAATTCGTTACGGTCATCAGCTTGCATCTCAACCATACGGCCAACACGCTCAGTTTTACCCGTAAATGCGTTAAGGATAGTGTCACCCTTGTTCAGCTTACCTGAGTAAATACGTACGAACGTTAGTGCGCCAAAGCGATCATCCATGATTTTGAATGCTAACGCTTTGAATGTTTCATCTGTTGAAACGATAGCGTACTCGCCCGTTTCTTCGCCTTCTTCGTCCATTAGAGGTTGAGGGTCAACTTCAGTTGGCGATGGTAGGTAATCTACTACAGCGTCAAGAATAAGTTGCATACCTTTGTTCTTGAACGCAGAACCACAGAACGTTGGGAAGAATGCGATATCACGAGTACCTTTACGGATACAACGCTTGATGTCTTCAATAGAAGGCTCTTCACCTTCCATGTAAGCTTCCATTAGATCATCGTCTTGCTCTACAGCAGTTTCGATTAGCTCTTCACGGTATTGCTCTACTTCATCAACCATGTCCTCAGGAACATCTTGAACTGAGTAGTTTTCAGGAAGACCAGTGTCATCCCAAACGTAAGCTTTACGGCTTAGAAGGTCTACAACACCAACAAAGTCATCTTCGCGGCCAATAGGTAGAACCATAACTAGAGGAGTTGCACCTAGAACGTTTTTAACTTGGTCAACAACGTTAAAGAAATCTGCACCCATACGGTCTAGTTTGTTAACGAAAATCAGACGAGATACTTCTGATTCGTTAGCGTAACGCCAGTTAGTTTCTGATTGAGGCTCAACACCACCAGAACCACAGAATACGCCGATACCGCCGTCTAGTACTTTCAGGGAACGGTAAACTTCAACGGTGAAGTCAACGTGTCCAGGAGTATCGATAACGTTTAGACGGTGGTCATTCCAGAAACAACTTACAGCTGCAGACTGGATAGTAATACCGCGCTCAGCTTCCTGTTCCATGAAATCGGTAGTCGATTCACCATCATGAACTTCACCAGTTTTGTGGATCTGGCCAGTAAGTTTAAGGATACGCTCAGTTGTAGTGGTTTTACCCGCATCAACGTGCGCGAAAATACCAATGTTTCTGTATTTTGATAAATCAGTCATCGTTTTACTCTGTTAATAGGATATAAAATGCGCGCAGAGTATACCACAATCCGTCAAGACTGATACCCTTGCGTGTACGAGATGATAAAAAACTTTTATAGGCTACTGCTCATCTAAAATCAATCATAAATATGCAATGGATACATTTTTATTATATTTACTACTCTAGATAAACGATATTGAGCGTAGTCTATTTTGACTCGCTCTGATTTACAAACCTAATTGTTGAATATGTTTTATAGCTCATCAAAAGCAGCTAATGCATCCGACAACTTTTTAACACCGTGGATCTGCATTCCTTGAATGCCGTTTTTAGGCATATTTGCCGCAGGAACAATCGCTCGCTTAAAACCATGTTTAAACGCTTCCATTAAGCGCTCTTGCCCGCTGGGTACCGGGCGAATTTCTCCTGCAAGACCCACCTCACCAAAGACAACGACATCCTTTGGCAACGGTCTATCTTTAAAGCTCGATAGCAATGCCATGACAAGCGCCAAGTCGGCACTAGTTTCCGCCACTTTTACACCACCAACGACGTTGACAAACACATCTTGATCGGCCATTTGTAACCCGCCGTGCTTATGCAACACCGCCAACAGTAGTGATAATCGATTTTGATCCAAACCAACGGACACTCTTCTCGGGTTTGCCAGCTGTGAATAGTCGACAAGCGCTTGAATTTCAACTAAAAGTGGACGAGTACCTTCCCAAACCACCATGACTGAACTGCCTGACGTTTCTTCTTCACCGCGAGACAGAAAAATAGCCGATGGGTTACTCACCTCTTTCAAGCCTTGCCCTGTCATAGCAAAAACGCCTAACTCGTTGACGGCGCCAAAACGGTTTTTATGGCTGCGCATGGTTCTAAAACGACTGTCAGCACCGCCATCAAGCAACACCGAGCAATCAATAATGTGCTCAAGTACTTTAGGGCCCGCTAGCGTACCGTCTTTGGTCACATGGCCGACGATAAACACGGCAACGTTATTCTGCTTAGCGTAACGCGTTAACATGGTCGCAGACTCTCTCACCTGAGCGATACTGCCCGGAGAAGATTGTACATCGGCAACATTCATTACCTGAATGGAGTCAATGACCATGATTCTTGGCTGCTCTTTTTCAGCGATTTGACAAATTTTGTCGACATTGGTTTCTGACAGCATCTTCAAATGTTCTTTAGGCAATCCTAAACGAGACGCCCTCATGGCCACTTGTTGCAATGATTCCTCACCCGTAACGTATAACGTCGGCATTTGAGCAGAAAGCAAACACATGGTTTGAAGTAGCAATGTTGACTTACCTGCCCCAGGGTTACCACCAATCAAAATTGCGGCGCCAGGCACAACTCCACCACCGAGTACACGATCAAATTCTTTGAAACCACTGCTAAATCGTGGAACTTCTTGCAAGTCTATTTCAGATAGAACTTGCACCTTTGATTCGGAACCGGCTCCTGCATACCCTGACAAGCGCTCGTTACGAGCTACCGTTGGTGAGGCCGCTATACGAATCTCGGTGATCGTATTCCAAGCGCCACACGCATTACACTGGCCTTGCCAGCGAGGGAAATCCGCACCACAATCATTACAAACATATGCACGCTTTGCCTTAGCCATGTTTCCTCAATTAACTAAACTGACAACACATAATTTACTAAACTAACTATGAAACCCTTTGTTAAACTATGTGACATCTCAAGTGATTTTTAACATTATATAATCTTCAGCCAAATTAACATAAAGGCTAAAGATTTTGGTCAATATGTCGATGTTATTGCAACGGAGTACTTTAACAGAAAACTATGCAGCAATCTGAAATTCTATCTATCGCAGAGAGACTCATCCCCGCTTATCATTCGGAGGATTTCGACTACCTTCTATCTCAAATGACAGAAGATGAATCCCCGTCGGCTAAGTTGCTGGTCAAGATGGAATTAAACCGCGTGATGGCACCTTGTACTAAACCTATCGACTTGCGTGGACGAGTGCAGGGCGAATGCCGAGAATATGAACTCGACGGATTAAAACACTGGTTGGACGACGTTGCCTTTAATGCATACCATAAAAACGTTAGAAAATTCCGAGGCTATACTGAAGGCGTTTGGGAAGCGCTGATCAACACCAAAAATAATTTTCGGGTGATGAAACAAAATGGGGTTCCCACGCAAAAAGAGTTATCGGCTGAAAGTAGCCCATTTCATGTCGAACCCATCACTCTAGGGTATGACCTGAAGCGACAAGAAAATCGACTTAAGGTGTATTCTCAAGTCGAGATCCAACTGCAAAACAAACAGATTGTTCATGCCGTGAGTATCGATCTGTCGCCTTCCGGAGCAAAATTCAAAGTGCCCACGGCATTCAATTATAAGCTGGGCGAATTGATCAGTGTTTCATTTGTTGAATTACAGAAGTCCTCTGAAGTTGAAGACATCCATCTACCGCTTAATTACCGAATTGTCGGCATTGACGATAGCTATGAAAATGACGCGGTTAAATTCATTCGAACCCTCAAATTGTCAGATTCCGACGTCATCAATCAAGTTATTGAAGAATCGCTACAAAACAGTGCACAAAAAGTGCGTCACGATAACCAAGATAAGATCATTCGCGCCCGCACCCGAGGTTACGAACATACCTATTTAAAACACACCTGTAATTTACCGGTGTTTTTTAGTGGTAATGAATTGAAGCTCGTCTTGATGACTGAGAACAATTTGCCTATTTGGAATTACTGGCAAGACGAACGAAACCAACAAGCTCTCGGCTCTTTGTTTCATGAGCAACGCATGTCCTTGTTAACCACTGAAGGAATCCGTGGTTGCAGTAATACCATTTATTCGTTTACTCATGACCATGATGGAAAGTCACTGTTTTTTTCAATGATGATGCCAGAAGCGACCCGAGAAGAACGCCAGTTGTTTTGGCACGTTGGTGCGAAAAGAAAGAGCTGGAAGGCGTTTAAGCTTTCTATTTTTGAGCTGTCAGACCCAGAATGTCAGCAGCTATCGCAGCACGCCAATGAGTTAGGCATTGACACTAAACCACTCTCTCATTGTGGTATTCTTCAAGAAATAGCGGATACGGATTCCGCAGCTGATTATCTTTTTACTGAGAAACCGAAACTACCGAGTAAAGCACTCAATCGATTTAGGCACACTCGTCGTGTCTGCGGAAACCCGACTTCTATCTACTTTGATGCCAAATCTCGCCGCAAAGAGCCTCGCTATCATTTTAAGTCGCCCATCGAGCTAACCATCGATCTAGAAAGCCCAATGACAGGGCACACCATCGATCTATCCAAACATGGCTTGAGCATTCAACTCGATAAACCCAGTGAACTCAGAGCAAATGAAGCATGCAGCATCAATCTGCGTGAGCTTCAATTATACGATAAGTCCTTGCCACTGAGTGATGTTCAGTACCACGTTATTCGAGTTAGCGCAGACAACTTAAAGATTCAACTCAGCATTGATGAGTCGACGAGTAATTTAAGTACCATCGCGTTCTTTGACCGATTGATCAAACATAATCAAGCTAAGCTACCCAAAAAGAAAGAGTTATTACCCAGCAACGAATTGCTTGAAGGGCTGCATAATATTCTGCTTGATAAAATGGTGAGCAATCCTGTTTTTGTTGAAAAAATCAAAGGGTCATTAGTGCCCATGGTGATAGGCGTTAATTACCCTCTTCCACCTCATTTGGTATTAATGGCTCGCCTTGGTATTGCGAAGCAATTTTCATTAGAACCGATTTACAAGGGTCGAATGAATACACTGCTTTCTGTACCAATGAAACGCATTGAAGGAGCCGTCCCTCAATATCATGAGATTTACATTTCAGCCGTCATTTTTGGTAATCGTATTCAATCATTGCAAACGAAACTCAGCAGTGAATTTGAGAACATCAGAGAAAGGTTAATTTTCATTAAGAAGGCAATGGCCGTCGGGGATTTCTACGTGCTCAGAGTATCCGGTGCTCCAATATTTGAGCCTTTAACCAGTCTGCTTAAACAGGATATTGAAGAACTGACCCAAATCAGCATGCATCAAGCAAGAAACCTAGAAAAGGAAATTAGCGCCACCGTTGGTTACGGTGAAATCGTCGATATTACTGAGGAAGTATTGGTCCGGCTCGAGCTGACTAAATAGTTTCGTGAAGACATGGTAGTTTCTCAAGACAAGGCAGTTTCGTGAAGACAAGGCAACCTAGAAAAAGCAATCGCGAAGATATTTCCCCTCGCGATTTTTAATTCTCAACAATAATAACGAAATATTAAGGCTTAGCTTGCCAGCTCAGTTTTTGCTGCTTGACCAAACCCGCAGAGAGGATGCATAGCACACCACCAAGACCTGCAAATCGAACCGCAGTCTGAGCCGCTTGTTCTACTTTAGGTTTAGCATGATAAGCCACACCCAGCCCTGCCGCGTTCATCATCACTAGATCATTCGCCCCATCGCCAACAGCAACAGTGTTATGGATCTCGATGTCATACATCTCAGCAAGCTCAAATAAAATATCCGCTTTCGTCTGGGCTGAAACCACATCACCGATAACCTGGCCTGTTAGCTTGCCATCAACAATCTCTAAGGTATTAGACTGAGCGTGATGAAGGTTTAGCTCCTGGCGCAAATAATCAGAGAAATAGGTGAATCCTCCTGAGGCGATGGCGGTTTTCCAACCGATTGCATTCAATGTCGTCACTAGCTCTTTTAAATCTGGCATAAACGGCAGGTTTTGACGAACAGATTCCAAAATAGATTCATTCGCCCCCGCTAACTTAGCCACTCGCTGACGGAGACTCTGCTCAAAATCGAGTTCTCCTTGCATCGCTCGTTCGGTGACTTCCGCCACCTCTTCTCCCACTCCCGCCAATATCGCAATCTCATCGATGCATTCGATTTGAATCGCGGTTGAATCCATATCCATGACGATCAAACCAGGGCTAGAAATATCCGGAAGCTCATCTAAAAGGGCAAAATCTAACCCTAATGAAATGATGATATCTTGATGTGCTTGAGTCAGAGCTCCTGACATCAAAGCCACCTCGTAATGACCCACTTTCCAAGTTTCAACAATTCGAGTGTATGTACCTGTATAGGTATCAATGTCGTCAAAATATTGAGGGGAAAGGTGCGAAGCAAAGATAATCCAATTCGCTTTAGCTTTATCCTGTTGATTTGAAAAGCGAGTTTCAGGTAGTCGCTTCAAAAGAGTCGTGTGTCGCCTGATTGGTAGAGTCTTTAACGTATCCATGTTTTAATCCTTAAAATAACTCCATAACGTTACCCTATTGCAATTTGAAAACGCAAGTATCAATATTAACGAACGCAAAATAATTCTGTTTAGGAATACCATGAATCAATCATTATTTTCATTTCGAGTAGCAGTTAAGGTCATCGCTGTACTTATGCTGCTTGCCATGGTTTCCGTGATCGCCATCAATAGCGTCAAAATAAGCCAAGGCAATGAACGAATTCAACACAATCAACTCGAGACTCTCACCAAGATATTGATCTCTCAAGCGTCTCTTTCCGCCGCCGAAATGGTGATGCAAGAAGATCAAGAGAAGCTATTAAAACTCGCCAATCAAATCGCGCAAAACCCGCTGGTTTTTGATGCAACACTCTACAGCACCGAAGGTATTAAACTCGCCGCAAGCGATGATGCCCTGACAGCGAGAGAAGTGCTCGGGCTTGATACGCCATTATCCACAGCAAGAATAGGTCGTCAGCAACTCGTCGAGCCTGTTATGCATGATTCCAGTATTATCGGTTTTATCCGTATTACTTTTGAAACAGGCCGAGTCACCGCCATTTCAGATCATCACTACCGGAAAAGTGATCGTTACATGTACACGATGATATTGATGAGCTTTATTGGCGGCCTATTAGTGCCAATATTGATTAGAAAGAAACGAAAGAACAAGGGTGAAAACTTGTTGCTCAGTGGGCAATAATCATCACGACACTTAATCACCAATGACAATTAATCACCGATGACACTTAACCGCAGCCAAAACTATACTGTTCACGAAATCAGCAGCATCACAAAATAAAAAACCTCAGTGTTCAAACTGAGGTTTTTTCATTTAAAGCCAAAAGATAGTTAGTCTTCATCACCTAGCAAGACGGAATCCAAAGCAATTTCCATCATGTCATTAAATGTAGTTGCACGTTCATCTGACGTGGTTTGCTCACCGGTTTTGATGTGATCCGATACCGTACAGATTGCTAGCGCTTTGGCGCCATATTCTGCCGCCACACCATAAATCCCAGCTGCTTCCATTTCAACACCAACAATTCCGTATTTATCCATTACGTCGAACATGTCCGGGTCAGGTGTGTAGAAGAGTTCGGCTGAAAACAGGTTACCGACTTTAACATCGATACCACGTGCTTTTGCTGCCTCTTCTGCAGCTCTCACCATTTTATAATCAGCGATGGCTGCGAAGTCATGATCTTTAAAGCGAATACGGTTTACTTTAGAGTCTGTACACGCGCCCATACCAATCACAACATCACGCACTTTAATATCTTCGCTAACCGCACCGCAACTCCCGACGCGTATTATCTTCTTAACACCGAAGTCTTTAATCAGTTCGGTGACGTAAATAGAGCATGATGGTATTCCCATACCATGCCCCATAACCGAGATCTTACGGCCTTTATAAGTGCCCGTGTATCCATACATACTGCGCACATCACAGACCTGAACAGCATCATCTAAAAAAGTCTCAGCGATGTATTTAGCGCGCAGTGGATCACCCGGCATCAAAACAACATCTGCAAAGTCACCCTTTTCAGCATTAATATGTGGCGTTGCCATAATCTATTCCTTCTTCAATCTTTATTTGAATTGTTAATCCAATTGTTAAGGGCTCTTCTACAGAGCCCTCATCCATGATTACAAAAAGTTTTTACCGTACTCCATTGGAGATGTTTCAAAGTACGATGCCAAGCTTTGGCCAATATCAGCAAATGTATCTCTCAGCCCTAATGAACCGGCTGCAACCTTTTGGCCATATACAATCACAGGGATATGCTCACGCGTATGATCACTGCCAGGCCATGTAGGATCACACCCGTGATCAGCCGTCAAAATAAGAATGTCATCTTCTTGCATTAACTCGATAACTTCGTTAATTCGCCCATCAAAATACTCTAAAGCCGCCGCATAGCCTGCCACATCTCTTCGGTGCCCGTATGCAGAATCAAAGTCAACAAAATTGGTGAAGACTATCGTGTTGTCTCCAGCTTTTTTAATCGCCTCTTTTGTCGCTTCAAAGAGTTCAGGAATCCCGGTCGCTTTAGTTTTCTGAGTTATCCCACAGCCTGCGTAAATATCAGAAATCTTACCAATGGAGTGAACTTGACCGCCCTTTTCATCAACCAGTTTTTGCAACACGGTCGGTGCTGGTGGCTCTACCGACAAGTCTCTTCGGTTCCCCGTACGAGCAAATTCGCCCGCTTTCGCACCAACAAATGGTCGCGCAATCACTCGGCCAATGTTGTACTCTTCAAGTTCTTCACGAGCGATCTGGCAAAGCTCTAGTAACTTATCTAAGCCAAACGTTTCTTCGTGACAAGCGATCTGGAACACAGAATCACCCGACGTATAGAAAATCGGTAAGCCTGTTTTCATGTGCTCTTCACCCAAATCATCAAGAACCTGAGTCCCTGATGCATGGCAATTACCTAAGAAACCAGACAAACCAGCACGCTTTAAAATGCGGTCTGTCAGCTCCGTTGGAAAGCTGTTTTCTTTATCCGTAAAGTAACCCCATTCAAATAACACAGGAACACCAGCAATTTCCCAGTGACCTGAAGGCGTATCTTTACCTGATGACAGCTCAGCGGCATGACCGTAAGCACCAATCACATCAACACTCTCTTCGAGACCCGCAGCAAACTTACCGGTTGATTCTTTGTGCGCCATCGCAAAACCAAGCTTAGACAGGTTAGGCAGTTTTAATGGCCCACTACGATCTGCATTATCCGCTAGCCCTTTGCTGCACTGCTCTGCAATATGGCCCATAGTATCTGAACCAACATCACCAAACTTACTCGCATCGGCAGTTTCACCAATACCAAATGAATCTAATACTAAAATAAATGCTCTTTTCATTTTCTCACCCATTAAATGCACTTCACCAGATTTTATACGTCTTCAGAACGAATCTGACGATAAACATCTGGTGTAGGTTGATAGTCTCCGCCAATCGTAATAGCACGTTGAAGTGCCTGTGCGGCCTCTTGCCATTGCTCTTCATTACGTGCATGGATAACCGCTAACGGTTTATCATCTGCCGCAATGTCACCTAAGCGAATGAAATTATCAAAACCCACCGCGTAATCGATGCTGTCTGTTGCTACGCGACGTCCACCGCCCATACCAACAACGGCCATTCCGATTGCACGTGTATCCATTGCTGATACCACACCACGTTCAAGTGCGTAAACAGGTTTAATAATTTCTGCGCTTTCTAGGTAGTTATTATAATTTTCTACAAAATCTTCTGGGCCGCCTAAGCCCGCGACCATTTTACCAAAGCATTCTGCGGCTTTGCCGTTATCCAGCACTGCCATCAATTTCTCTCGTGCATCCTCACTGTTGTCAGCAAGGTTCCCCAATACCAACATTTCAGCACAAGAAGCCAAGGTAATATTGAGCAAGCGAGGATTACGATATTCACCGGTTAGGAATCTCACCGCTTCTCGCACTTCAAGCGCATTACCCGCTGAAGAAGCAAGAACTTGGTTCATATCAGTAAGGATAGCGGTTGTTTTAGTACCGGCACCATTAGCCACGGCAACGATAGATTTAGCCAGCTCTTCTGATGCTTCATACGTAGGCATAAAGGCACCTGAACCGACTTTTACATCCATCACAAGTGAATCTAAACCTGCCGCTAGTTTCTTCGACAGTATCGAAGCGGTAATTAACGAGATGTTATCCACGGTTGCGGTGATATCACGCGTGGCATACACACGCTTATCTGCAGGCGCTAAATCACCCGTTTGGCCTATAATCGCCACCCCTGCGTGTTTAGTCACTTGACCAAACACGTCATTAGTTGGCGTAATGTTGTATCCAGGAATAGACTCTAGCTTATCGAGAGTACCACCAGTGTGACCTAAACCACGGCCAGAAATCATTGGAACGAATCCACCACATGCGGCCACCATAGGGCCAAGCATTAATGACGTCACATCGCCCACACCACCGGTTGAATGTTTATCAACAATTGGGCCATCAAAGTTCATGTGCGCCCAATCAATCACCATGCCTGAATCACGCATCGCACACGTGAGAGCAATGCGCTCTGGCATCGTCATTTCATTAAAGAAGATCGCCATTGCAAATGCTGCAATTTGGCCTTCAGATACGGTATTTTTTGCTACGCCTTGGATGAAGAAATTGATTTCTTCATTTGTAAGAATTTCATTATCGCGCTTTTTGCGGATGATTTCTTGAGGTAAAAAAGTGTGAGATAAAGACATTAGAGCCTCCCAAGCGATTACGCATGGTTAGTAAGGTAAAGAGGTATATGGAGCAGACTAGATCAGCTCGACCTAGTCACTCCACGAATCAGACTTATTATGTTCCGTTCAGGACCAGTAACGTTTAGTACGCTGCTGGATCTGCCGTTTTGTCTGTTACTTCTAATGTATTTAATAGGTTAGTCAGCAGGCTTGATGCACCAAATCGATAATGCATATTGTCAGCCCACTCGGCACCTAAAAGATCATCAGCCATACCTAGGTAAGCTTGTGCATCTTCCGCAGTGCGAACACCACCTGCAGGCTTAAAGCCGACCGTTTTAGCCACGCCCATATCGCGAATAACTTCAAGCATCATGCGTGCGTATTCTGGCGTAGCATTCACTGGCACTTTACCCGTTGAAGTTTTGATGAAATCAGCACCCGCTTCAATACAAATCTGCGATGCTTTCTTAATCAATGCTTCTTCTTTCAACTCACCCGTTTCGATGATCACTTTTAATAAAATATCGCCACACGCTTCTTTACATTGCTTCACCAACTCAAAACCGACTTTTTCATTGCCAGCCATCAACGCGCGGTATGGGAAGACAACATCCACTTCATCAGCACCGTAAGCAACGGCTGCCTTTGTTTCTGCAACGGCGATGTCAATATCGTCATTACCATGAGGGAAATTTGTTACGGTTGCAATGCGCACTTCTGGTGTGCCTTGTTCGCGCAATGTCTTCTTCGCAATGGGTATAAAGCGAGGGTAAATACAAATTGCAGCAGTGTTACCTACGGCTGTTTTCGCGTCATGACACAGTGAGATCACCTTTGCATCGGTGTCATCATCATTTAGCGTGGTTAGATCCATTAATTTAAGTGCTCGTAGTGCTGCTGCTTTTAAATCGCTCATTTCTATCTCCGATCAATAGTTTCAATTCATTTTCTATCGAGCTCGCCCCCATATTATCAACAAAAAGTTGGGGCAAAGTGGGCTCAATAGCCTTAAATGAACGGACTTGGTTCCTTGAAGACTCAGTACATACAGCGAACATGTACTAATTGCTATCCTTGTCACCGCACAGTACCAATTATGGTCCATGGCACTACAATCAATGATTGCGGTGTCTGCGTAGGCAAATCATTTGCCTGTTTTGAGATGTATTACCGTGAAGAGTTGTTATTCACGCACTCAACAATGTCTATCCAACCTATACAGTATAGATATTCATCGCAAAACTGTAGCACCAAATAAAACGCAAACGGTTTGTATCTCAAAAATCTTACTCTATCTTACTCCTTATTCTCCTCTTAGCGATAAAAGCCATTTATCCACTAACTATAAAAGTGTATCGCCAGAAAACAAAAAAGCCCCGCAGCACACTAGGTGGCTACGGGGCTTTGTTAAAAGGCGTCTATATAATCTAACTCTTCTTTCTTAGAAAGACAGGAATAGGCCAGCAATTGTTGCTGCCATTAAGTTAGATAGAGTACCTGCTGCAACGGCTTTAACACCCATGCGTGCAATCTCTTGACGACGGCTAGGAGCAAGGCCACCTAGACCACCAAGTAGAATCGCAATTGAAGAAAGGTTAGCGAAACCACATAGAGCGAAAGCAATGATTGCTTGCGTCTTCTCTGTCATTACCGCGCCTGTCGATGCAAGAACTTGAGCGTTTTCACCCACGTAAGGTACAAAGTTTAGGTACGCTACGAATTCGTTCACAACCAGTTTTTGACCGATGAAAGAACCAGCAACTGTTGCTTCAGCCCAAGGCACACCAATTAGGAATGCTAGAGGAGCAAACAACCAACCTAGAAGCATTTCTAGTGTTAGGTGGCCCATACCGAACCAACCACCAACACCACCAATGATGCCGTTCACTAGGGCGATAAGACCAATGAAAGCAAGTAGCATTGCGCCAACGTTTAATGCAAGTTGAAGACCAACAGATGCACCGCTTGCCGCTGCATCGATAACGTTAGCTGGTTTATCAGCGCCGCCATCAATGTCTTCACCTAGCTCATCAGCAGCCTGTTCTGTTTCTGGCTTGATGATTTTTGCGAATAGTAGACCACCAGGTGCCGCCATGAATGACGCAGCAACTAGGTACTCTAGTGGAACACCCATAGATGCATAACCCGCTAGTACACCACCAGCAACAGATGCTAGGCCACCACACATTACTGCAAATAGCTCAGACTGAGTCATCTTAGGAATGAACGGACGAACCACAAGTGGTGCTTCCGTTTGACCTACGAAAATGTTCGCAGCAGCAGACATTGATTCTGCACGAGATGTACCCAATGCTTTTTGTAGACCACCACCCAAAATCTTGATAACCCACTGCATAACACCAATGTAGTAAAGCACAGAGATTAATGCAGAGAAAAAGATAAGAGTTGGTAGTACTTGGAAAGCAAAAATGAAGCCGATACCATCAACTGAGAAGTTAACTAGGTTTCCAAATAGAAACCCTGTACCGTCTTTACCGTAGTCGATTACGTTCTGTACACCAGCAGAGAAGCCAGCTAGAAGATCACGACCCCATGGTACGTAAAGTACGAAACCACCGATTATAAATTGAATTGCGAAAGCGCCACCTACAGTACGTAGATTAATCGCTTTGCGGTTGTCAGATAAAAGAACTGCTATTCCAAGCAGAACGAACATCCCGATGATACTCATAAACAGGCTCATAGTTTATGATTTCCTTATTAGTTATTTATTGGCGTGTAACAAAAAGTGGAGCTAAAAAGCACGGTGATTATACGCAGCATGAATGAGATAAAGTAATGCAGTACTCACACTTTCTGTTAAGACACACACTTCATTCACTCATAAATGCGACTTAAATCACACCAATCTCATGCAAAAATCATAGAACCTACAACTTATTTAGAATTCATTCACAAATAAATAGCGATCTATGGCTACTTTCCCACAACGATTGCGCAACCGTTTGCTCCGGTTGTTCTTTAAGCAAAGCCAGTTCTGATAAGACTTTTGGCAACATTTTAGGGTGATTTCTCTTCCCTTGAAAACCGCACATAGGCATATCAGGCGCATCAGTTTCAATAACCAAATAGTCCAATGGTAAATCAGACATTGTCTTTCTCGTTTTGTTCGCCCTTGGGTAGGTGATGGTTCCACCCACACCGATATAAAAACCTAATTCAATAAAATCCATCGCTTGCTGCAAGCTGCCAGAAAAACCGTGCAATATACCGCCTTTAGCAAGCGGGTACTTTTTTAATAATGGGATGAGGCGATGGTGCGCTTTATGGCAATGAAGAATAACGGGTAATTGATACTGCTGAGCCAATTCTAGTTGTATTAACAAATACCGCTCTTGCAATGCTTGGGAGGTATCAATTGAAAAGTCGAGCCCGCATTCGCCAATGGCAACACACTGGGGGGAACGGAGTTCAAGAGCCTGTGAAAGTGCTTTGACGTCTTGATCTGCTGAATCATTAAGAAAATAAGGGTGAAAACCCAAAGCATGGTAAATTTGAGGGTGCCGCGAAGAGAGCAATTGCACCGCTTGCCAGTTGCTCTCATTTATTGCAGGAATAAGAAACTTCTTAACCCCTTCTTGCTCAGCTGACGATAGTTCTGCATTGAAGTCACCTTGAAAATGCTCAAAGTCAAAGTGACAATGCGTATCAAACAAAGGGGGCATTGTCATGGTTGGTTCTTGTCACTATGACTTTCAGCCATTGAATGACTCTCCGCGATTGAATCGTTTTCGGTCGATGGATCTTTTTTGTAAGGCACACAGCTGCGCTTATTTTCTGGTGTCAACCCCATAGACACGCACCATGCATCGTATTTATTTAACCAAAACGTTAGCCACTTCACCATTGCCGTGCTTACCTTCTAAATACGTCCACCTAAAACGGGTTAACGTTCCTCACGTTTAAACACGAGCTCTTTGTGGGAAGATTCAGCTTCAACAAAGTAATAACCTGCGCTATCAAACTGAGTCAATGCTTCAATCGAATCAACCCTATTTTCGATAATATATCGAGCCATCATGCCGCGTGCTTTCTTTGCGTGAAAACTGATGACTTTATACTGCCCATTTTTGCAGTCTTTGAACACAGGCGTTATCACCGTGGCATCTAAGCTCTTTGGCTTGACCGCTTTAAAATATTCATTCGAGGCTAAGTTGATCAATACATTATCGCCTTGAACATTGATATCGTGATTCAATTTATCGGTAATCAGGTTACCCCAAAATTGATACAGATTGGTGCCACGCGGATTAGCCAGTTTCGTTCCCATTTCAAGGCGGTATGGCTGCATAAGATCTAAAGGTTTGAGTAGGCCATATAAACCCGACAACATTCGTAAGTGCTGTTGGGCAAAGTCCAGATCCCCTTGAGAAAGAGTGGCCGCATCTAACCCGGTGTACACATCCCCTTTAAATGCAAAGAGTGCTTGGCGGGCGTTTTCTAACGAGAAGGTTTCGCTCCACTGTTCAAACCGAGCCACATTTAGCCCAGCAATTTTGTCACTGACCTTCATCAAGGCGGTAATGTCCGCTGGGGTCAACTGACGGCATTCATCGATAAGCTCTTTTGAATGGGGGATAAAGTCTGGCTGAGTAAATTGCTCTGTGGGTAACGGAGACTCGTAGTCCAACGTTTTTGCTGGTGAGATAACGACTAGCATAGTGTAAATTCCATATTCATGAGACGTCTCTAGACTACAAAAAAAGCCACGCGTTGTCTGCATGGCTTTTCAATTACTCTAATCAGTCAAACCGATTAGCTTTTTTTGCTGTTATCCCAAATACCATCTTCTAACTGAGATTGAAGCTCTGGAAAGTCATTCGCATCAAATGTAGGAAGCTTACCCGCATCCAATTGGCGATTGTAATCTTTGGCCAGTTTGATCACGATGCCAGACAACAAGATGATCGCCACTAAGTTCACTATGGCCATTAACCCCATAGAGACATCAGCCAGCGCCCACACGGTTGGTAGAGAAGCTAACGAACCGAACATCACCATGCCAAGCACCACAAGCCTAAACAACGCCAGTCCTTTCTTATTGTTGTGCTCTAAGAATATCAGATTCGTTTCTGCGTAGGAGTAGTTCGCAATGATAGAGGTAAAGGCGAAGAAGAAAATCGCCACCGCAACAAAGATTCCACCCCAATCACCAACTTGAGCCGTTAATGCACGCTGCGTTAACTCAATGCCGGTAATTTCACCGTGAGGAACGTATTCACCAGACATTAAGATAATAGCCACCGTACATGAACAGATCACGATCGTATCTGTGAATACACCCAGCATTTGAACATAACCCTGTGAGGCAGGGTGCGGTGGATACGGTGTCGCAGACGCTGCCGCATTAGGCGCAGAACCCATGCCTGCTTCGTTTGAGAATAGACCACGCTTAATGCCTTGAATCATAGCTTGAGCGATGGCATAACCGAGCCCGCCCGCAGCCGCTTCTTGAAAACCAAATGCGCTTTTGAAGATTAATGCCAATACATCTGGCACCTTTTCGATGTTCATCAGCACAACGTAAACCGCGATCAACAAATAAGCCAATGCCATAATAGGAACAATCAGCTCTGCTGTGCGAGCAATCTTACGAATTCCACCAAAGATGACGAACGCTGAGATAATCACAATAGCGATACCAACGTACAGCTCTTCAAAACCAAATGCATTGTTCATGGCACCTGCAATGGCATTTGCTTGTACTGCATTGAATACCAGTCCGAAGGCTATGATGAGGAAGATAGAAAACAAGACCCCCATCCAACGCATACCCAGGCCTTTTTCCATGTAGTAAGCAGGGCCACCACGATAGTTACCATCGTTATCGCGTGTTTTATACAGCTGAGCCAGCGTGCTTTCTGCAAATGATGTCGCCATACCGAGCATGGCAATCAACCACATCCAGAAAATGGCGCCAGGGCCACCAGCGGTTAGAGCGACCGCAACCCCCGCCATATTACCGGTACCAACACGAGCAGCTAAGCTAGTACAAAGGGCCTGAAAAGATGAGATACCCGCTTTATCTGCTTTACGGCTATTTTTAAGAACACTAAACATGTGGCCGAAATGGCGAAACTGAATGAAACCAAGACGCACAGTAAAGTAGATACCAACGCCAACAAGTAAATACACTAGAATCGAACCCCATAGGAGATCGTTCATCAAATTAATTAAGTCTGTCACAAGAACCTCTCTCGGTATTTGCACTACTTTTAGCTAAACAAGCCTGGGGCTTACAGAGCTTAGTGCTAAAACTCATATTGCTCATCAACGGCAGAGCAATAAATATCTATTATTTTTGTAATGATGCTTGTTGTGTTAAACCGCAATCGTTGTCTAACTCATCACCCCTATATTTTTTGACCGCAGGATGATGACGCTTGGCTTCACAAAAATCAATAATCATAATGTTTCATATTAATGTAATTATCCGCTAATTTTCATTGTGAATTTAACACAAAAAACCAAAATAAATCACAAGTGCCACACATAGACATTGTTAAGTTTCAACATTAATAATTTATTACGTCCTTTAGGCATCATTTGACAGTAAAAAGTGGTTTAGGGCAGTGAGAGAAAGGAGCGGCGCGTTTTCAGGGATTTAACGTCAGCTAATGGATGTTTGACTGACCTTAAGCGAACCAAAAAAGTAAATGTTAACGATTATCCAACCTAGAAGCCCTTCATCTGTCTGTCCAAATCAGCGGAAAACTTTATTCATCTTCGTCATCTATTTGCTCAGTTATTCATCATTTCGGCTTTTATTTTTGTGATACTTAGTAAGAAACACACATAAAACCTTCATAAAAAAGAAACAAATGAGAAACAAATCAAGGATAGGCTTATGCAAACCGTGGTATTAAAAAGACTCTGTTTCAGGCTTAATAGAATAAATTGAGGTGGCTTATGGAAGGCATGCAGTTCGATGAAGTTATGGATATATCATTCCCACGAGGTAAAGCAGCTCGCTCTAAACCGGTCAAACGCAAGTGGAGAGAAATAGAAGCAATCAAAGACCGCCAGCGTTTACAAAAAGAACTGCTTGATATGGATATGAACTTTAAAGTTGAAGACTTGGATATTTAGCCTGAGTTCATTGTTTGAATTAAGAAAATCAAAGGCGCTATAACTCAAATTAGCGCCTTTGCTTTTAGTCACTAGCCACAATTGTCAATGCCTCTTGCAGCGATTCATCATCACAGAGACTCAGATTCCAGCAAAGTGATTCTTCGAGACAGCTGCTGATACTTGTCAGCGATGGTATCACCAAATAATGGATCATCCTCACTGACATCCCACAACTCTTCCACCCTTTGCCAATCAGTCGCCTTGAAAGTACGCTCAATCAGAGGTAAAACCGATCCTTCTTCCACTTCTAAGTGACGCCTTTGCGCTAATAAAAACTCGTCGAGAAGGCTAATAAACAGTTCTTGTGGGATCACTGCATCCTTGAGAATCATATCGACCACATCGAGAAATTCATGTGTTTTCTCAGACAGTTGTTGATGCTCAAGCTCAAGATTGCTGATCTCAAATTGATGCCCATAATGCGTCAGAAAATAGTGATACAGAATGTCTTCTTTTGGGTGATGCACTTTCTCTGAATGGTTGGTCAGGTAATCAACGATATCTCGCACAAGCGAGTAGCTAATGGCTTGTTCATCTTTCAACAGCAGTAACTTTTGGTTCAGTATTGCCAGTAAGCGGACCATATACCCATGCTCACGCCGAATCCTTTCTATCATCATAATAGTCTCTCCATAACACCTACTTTTAGTCAGTGTATATGAGACAACCTTAACGCATATTGAGCTTGTTCAAATAACCATCAAATACTGGCTTGTTACAATTGACTCTTGTTTGACTCATGAACCTGTTCGCCATCTAGTGCTATTTCATTATTCTTATGGTCATGCTGAGATAACACACAGTGGCACCGCCTGTATGTTAAAGCATCCAATCAATCGGGGATATTTTTTGCTTCACTAAAAGTGCATTTGTTTGAGAGAAATGCCGACAGCCGAAAAAGCCGCGATGGGCAGAAAGAGGCGATGGATGAGGTGCGCTTAAAACATAATGTCTATTTTGATCAATAAAGCGCCCTTTCTTCTGGGCATGCGCTCCCCAGAGTAAAAACACAATGCCTTCACCTTGCTGAGCTAATGCATCAATCACTTTGTCGGTAAACCGTTCCCAACCAATTTTGGAATGGGAGTGCGCTTTACCTTGCTCAACTGTGAGCACTGTATTTAATAACAATACACCTTGCTCGGCCCACTTCTGAAGGCATCCATGTTCGGGGATCTCAAAGCCTTTAATATCTTGTGCTAACTCTTTGTACATGTTTGACAGTGAAGGGGGAGTTTTCACATTAGGGAGAACAGAGAAGCTTAACCCGTGAGCCTGGTTCGGGCCGTGATAAGGGTCTTGACCAATAATAACGACTTTAACCTTATCAAAAGGGGTAAGCTCAAACGCACTAAACACATGGTCTGGCGTTGGATAAATGGATTTTCCAGACAAACGTTCGTTTGATATAAACGCCATCATCTCGGTAAAGTAGTCTAATTGTTTTTCGGCATTGATAAAATCACACCATTGAAGAGAACGCGTCATCAAGTATCCCTATAAATTGCAGTTTTATCCATTTTATACAGAATGCATGCAATTTACAGGGATCCGATCTTACTCACGATGTTTTTTGGGGGGTTCGAAAATGGCCTGGCCCCGTAATATGGCGATTAGGGGTTGGCATGCGTGACGCTCTTGACGTATAAGCACTCGGCGTATGGGTTCTCGTTGACATAATGGCACTCCTCTTTTTTGCAACCATCAAATATGAGCCATCAACGCTTTTCTAGCTCAACATGACTTGGGCTTTTTATGCCGTCTCGCTATCAAATGTTGACTCTCATGAGGAGTAATGAAAGATCAGTGCCAACTTTTACAAACCTATGATTAACTGATTGAGTTTAAATGAATATTTCTCAATGTGTTTATTTCATCTGGCCATATATCTGGATCAATTGTTTCTAAAATCAATGGGATAGAATCAAAACGTGGATCTTTAGCGATGTATTCAAAACAGCTCCAACCTATTTCCCCCTTCCCTAGTGAGTGGTGACGATCCACACGACTCGCCAATTCTACTTTAGAATCATTAATATGCATCGCACGAAGATAGTGCATACCAACGACACGATCGAACTCATCGAACGTTTTGTCGCACGCTTCTTTATTACGTAAGTCATACCCTGCACTGAAGGTGTGGCAAGTATCGAGGCAGACTCCGACACGAGTTTTATCCTCAACTTGTTCAATAATTGCCGCTAGGTGTTCGAAACGCCATCCAAGATTGGTCCCCTGCCCTGCGGTGTTCTCGATAACAGCAATCACATTGGGAACCGCTTGGTGCGCTAAATTTATCGATTCCGCTATCAAAGATAAGCACTCATCCTCAGAGATCTTCTTTAAATGACTCCCAGGATGAAAATTCAGCAGAGTGAGACCCAACTGTTCGCATCGTTCCATTTCGTCGATAAACGCGGCTCTCGATTTAAGAAGCTTTTCTTCTTCTGGAGCACCAAGGTTAATAAGGTACGAATCATGTGGAAGAATATGTTCGGTGGTAAAGCCCAGCATTTTGCAGTTCGCTTTAAATGCGCTAATCGTTTTAGCCTCAAGCGGTTTGGCTTTCCATTGCCTTTGATTTTTAGTGAATAATGCGAAAGCATTCGCTCCAATTTCTCTCGCTCTCAATGGTGCGAGATCGACACCACCCGCTGCCGATACATGAGCCCCTATCAACTTGTTGCCATAGTTTTTTATCTTCATTGCCACAAACTCACTGTCTAATCGATCGTTCACAAACTTGATTTTATTCGTTATTTCGTCGTTTTATAGCGTGTTTTTGTCCAAAAATCATCTTTCTACAATGTTGTAAAATTACAACAAAGATCACGTTAAAATTTATTTTAATCTATAAAATATTTTATAATTCATTATTTAACAGTGACTTATTGATCCAGATCAATAAAATAACCTTAATAAAGATAATGTTTTTGGTTGTATTTTGACCCAAATCAATATTAAAATAGACGGCATCAGATAAGAATTTTTTGCTCAACTTAAAATTTAACAACAAGTACCACGTACGTGGACTAGGAGAAAGTTATGATCCAAGGTATTCAAATTACAACGGCTGCAAACGACGATCTACTTAACTCAATTTGGCTGCTAGACAGCGAGACTAACGAAGCTCGTTGTGTTGCTGCTGCAAGCGGTTACGAAGCAGACCAAGTTGTTGCTATTAGCGATCTTGGCGAGTATGAAAGCCGTGAAGTTGCCATCGAAACGCCCGCTAAAATTGAAGGTGGTCAACACCTGAATGTAAACGTTCTTAAGCGTGAAACTCTGGAAGATGCTATTGCACACCCAGAAAACTACCCACAGCTGACTATTCGTGTTTCAGGTTACGCGGTACGTTTTAACTCGCTAACAACTGAACAGCAAAAAGACGTTATCGCACGTACTTTCACAGAGTCTCTATAATTAAACGTAAGTTTTCACTGACAACGTTTAAAGTGACATAAAAAAGCGGCGCTATCTGATAGCGCCGCTTTTCTATTTGTCAGCCCCATCGTTTAATCTAGAGGCTTATTTGTCTCATTCTTTTAGCTCTGTACTCGGCGCAATACCGCTTTAAGCGCATCAAAATCATCAGCCAAATCTTCTGACAACAATTCCATCGCTCCGTGCTTAGCTAAAGGCCCTGGGACATCAATATCGGTAGATAAGATCTCATCAACCACTTCTTTAAACTTAGCTGGGTGAGCAGTACACAAGAATAAGCCTGTTTCACCATCTTGCAGCTGTTCACTTAAAACACGGTAAGCTATTGCACCATGCGGTTCACATAAATAGCCTTCATTATGCAAATCACGGACAGACTCTGCACTTTGCTCATCAGTCACCATGCCTTTACCTAGCGTATCAAGACCCCAGCCTTTTAATTGGCACAACTCTTCGATGCGTGGCCAGTTGTTTGGTTGACTCACGTCCATCGCATTCGACGTTGTTGCGACGGTTGGTTTTGGATCCCACTTACCCGTTTCTAAGTAACGTGGAACCGTATCATTCGCGTTGGTTGCAGCGATAAATCGCTTAATTGGTAAGCCTAATGCTTTGGCAAGTAGACCTGCTGTTAAATTACCAAAATTGCCACTAGGGACAGAAACCACTAAGTTTTCACGTTCTTGCTTACTCAGCTGAGAAGCCGCCTCAAAGTAATAACAAATCTGAGCCATTAAGCGGCTAATATTAATAGAATTCGCTGAGTTTAGACCAATATCTTCACGTAGCTGAGCATCATCGAAAGACTGTTTTACCAGCGCCTGACAAGCATCAAAATCACCATCAATCGCCACCGTGTGAATATTTCCACCCAGGGTACAAAATAGCTTTTCTTGCAGTGGGCTGATCTTACCTTTCGGGTAAAGAATCACAACATTGATGTCTTCCATACCATAGAACGCATGAGCCACTGCCGCGCCTGTATCGCCTGAAGTCGCGGTCAAAATAGTGATTTTCCCACCATTAGAGACTGCCGCTAAAGATTGAGCCATAAAACGGCCACCAAAGTCTTTAAACGCCAGTGTTGGGCCATGGAATAGCTCTAGTGCATACACACCCTCTTTTACTTGCTTAATCGGTGCAGGAAATTGAAACGCTTCTGCTACTAAGCCAGTCACCGTTTCTTTTGACAATTCATCACCAATGAGTGCTGACAAGATTTTTGCACTGCGAGACGTAAAGTCTTCTGCTAAGAGCGCATCAATGTCGTCAAACTTAGGTAATTCTGATGGGAAAAATAGACCTTGATTACGGCCTAGACCTTGGCGCACGGCTTGGCCAAAAGAGACTTGTTCATCATTTTCTTTGATGTTGTAGAGCTTCATAGTGAACTTCCTGTAACGGTCGAGCCTTGCTTATCTAAACGACAAACATGGACGAATCCTTCTTGATTTTGTACGTAATTTTGTTCAAGCCAACGAGCAACTCGCTCAGCGACTTCTTTATCTTTGCAAACACTAAATAGCGTTGGGCCGCTACCAGAAATTCCGGTGGCCAGCGCCCCTGCTGACATCGCGTACTTTCTCGCGTCAGCAAAACCGGGGAGCAGTTTCTCACGATATGGTTCTGCGATCACGTCTTTGATCATTTTTGCCGCCAATTCAGGCTGACCAGAATGGCAAGCGTGAATAAAACCCGCTAAGTGTCGGCCATGAGCAATGATATCTTGACGACGATATTGAGAAGGCAGTATTTCACGCGCTTCAGCGGTAGAAACGGTAATACCTGGATAAGCCATCACCCAGTACCACTCATCAAAACATGGGACTTCCTGACTAATGATACCTAGCTCTTCCAACATCAGTTGTAATCCACCTAGATAACACGGAGCCACGTTATCGTAGTGGATACCACCAGAGATCTTACCTTCCATCTCACCCATTAATGCTAACAGTTCGGTTTCATTTAATGGTTGCCCATGAAAGCGGTTAAGAGCATCCAATGCAGCAACGATTGAACACGCGCTAGAACCTAGCCCTGAGCCGATAGGCATGTTTTTTTCAAGCGTCATTTCTAACGGCTTAAGCTCAACATTCTTTTTTGCTAATTCACGAGCAAACACGACCCAGCAATCATAAACTATGTTGTCTTCCATGTTGCTCGGCAATTTAGCAACAAAGCTTCCGGCTGTTTTTAAACTAAAAGGCTGACTGCCACTTTTTACCAGTACTCTATCACCTAACAGAGTGCCATCAATTGGTGAGACCGCAGCGCCCAGAACATCAAAACCAACGCTCACGTTGCCTATCGAGGCAGGAGCATAAACCACTACATCCATCGAATCACTCATGGTTATACTCCTAACTTCCAACCAAGGGTACGCATAACATCAGAGAAAACCCCTGCTGCAGTTACTTCTGTGCCTGCACCATAGCCACGAAGGACCAATGGAATAGGTTGATAGTAGCGGCTGTAAAATGCCAACGCATTTTCACCGTCTTTAATTTTGTACATTGGGTCATTTTCATCAACGGCAGCAATGCGAACCTTGCATTTTCCATCTTGAATTTCACCCACATATCGCAATACTTTGCCTTCTTTAGCGGAATCGGCACAAAGCTGTTGGAAATATGCATCGGCTTCAGGCAAGCGCGCCATAAACTCTTCAACACTGCCTGAATCATCAAAGCCCGGTGGCAGCGCTTGATCTACAATCACATCTTCTAACTCTAATGCCATACCCGCTTCACGAGCAAGAATGAGCAGTTTACGAGCCACATCCATACCGGAAAGATCGTCACGAGGATCCGGTTCAGTAAAACCATTATCTTTAGCGATATTGGTCGCTTGGCTGAGGGTCATTCCTTCATCTAGCTTCCCGAAGATATAAGAAAGCGATCCCGATAAGATGCCGTTGAATTTTTCCAGTTCATCGCCCGCAGAGATTAAGTTCTGCAAGTTCTCGATAACAGGAAGGCCGGCGCCTACCGTTGTTTCATACATTAATTTACGACGGGAGCTACGGGCAACCTCACGCAATTGGTGATAATACGCCATGCTGGATGTGTTGGCTTTCTTATTGGGTGTAACAACGTGGAAACCCGCCCCTAAGAAATCCGCGTACTGGTTAGCAATCACTTCGCTGGACGTACAATCCACTAACACAGGGTTGATAATGTGGTTACGTTGCACCAAAGAAATAAGACGCGCTAAGCTAAACTCTTCCGTGGTGTTTTGCATTAGGTCTCGCCAATGCTCCAAAGGTAAGCCCTCACTATCGAGCAACAAGCCCTTGCTATTGGCTAAACCACACACGCGAATCACAATACCTTTATCAGCCAGTTTCGCTTGCTGACGCTGAATCTGATCCACTAATTCGCCACCAACACCACCGATACCGACAACGAAGACATCCAAGAAGTGCTTTGAATTAAACAGATTCTCATGACACGCTTTAATTGCTTCCGCAATTTTGTCTTCAGGGATAACCGCAGAAATCGCTCGCTCAGAAGAACCTTGTGCGATAGCCACAATGTTGACATTCACTTCAGCCAGTGAAGCGAAGAACTGTGATGCAACACCACGAGAAGTACGCATACCATCACCGACCAGTGTCACGATAGCGACGTTATCCATGAATTCGACAGGCTCAAGTAAGCCATCTTTTAACTCAAGTTCAAAAGCATCACTCAACACTTGTTTAGCGCGTAGCTTATCCACTGATTCAATACAAAAGCTTATACTGTATTCCGACGAGGATTGTGTAATAAGGACAATAGACACACCTGCCGATGACATGGCGCCAAAGACACGGCTCGCCATTCCAACCATGCCTTTCATACCTGGCCCTGAAACGTTAACCATCGTCAGGTCATTCAGCGTGGTGATCCCTTTGATTGCCAGGTTATCTTCACCAGTATCTTGGCCAATTAACGTACCTGCGCCTTGTGGGTTAAAGCTATTTTTTATCAAGCATGGGATGTGGAATTGGGCAATCGGTGCGATGGTTTTTGGATGAAGTACTGACGCTCCAAAATACGACAGCTCCATCGCTTCTTGATAGCTCAATGATTTTAACAGGCGCGCATCGTCAACTAAGCGCGGGTCACAGTTGTAAACGCCATCAACATCTGTCCAAATCTCACAGCAATCAGCACGTAAACAAGCCGCTAATACCGCAGCGGAGTAGTCAGAACCATTACGCCCTAGAGTAACCAATTCACCTTTTTCATTACCCGCCGTAAAACCAGGCATGATATTCACATGCCCTTCAGGAAGCGGGTTTTGTTTAAAGTTTTGAGTTGAAACTTCCACGTCGACCATCGCTTCAAGGTGGTCACCTTTCGCAAACAGATATTGGACAGGATCAATCAGGCTCGCTGGCTGATTTTTCGCTTCAAGAACCGACTTCATTAATTGGATTGAAATTCGTTCGCCTTTACTGATAATGCGAGCATTCACATGGTTAGGGCACATCCCCAATAAATTGATGCCATGAACGAACTGGCGTAATTGAGATAAAGAGGTTTTCATTTGCTCGTTAAAGCCTTTACCGCAAACATTTGGCAGTTCAGACTTAATTTTCTCAAACAGCTCTTTAAAAGACGACTCAAGTTCTGAGATCTGTAAATCAGCTTCACCGTTTTGAAGAGCAGCCTCTATGACTGCGACTAATTTATTGGTTGTTTTACCTGGTGCCGACAGTACGACGGCCACTTCTTCTTGTTGTGCATTATTAGCAATGATGTCCGCCGCTCTTAAAAAACGATCAGCATCCGCTAATGATGAACCTCCAAACTTTAATACTCGCATCCCTTCTCTCCAAAGTTTTTAAACTGATATAAAAAAAGGCCTGTATCTCGTGGGATACAGGCCTTTTTTGAATTTCTTTTCGGTTAGCAGCCTGCCCCAACATTGTTCATGTCGGTAATAATAATGGTGGTGGTCATTACTAGTGTGCGGCCATATAGCATAGAAATTTCTCTAACCTCGTGTCTCATTAACTATACGTTTACCTTATTTAGGCTCATTTAGTCAACGAAAAGTTGGTTTTTTTAACTTTTCACGGTAATTACCTTGTTTATTTTGCTGTCATGCAATCGTTTACGGCTAAATATCAAAAATGAAGGTTTTAATAACTAATTACTATATAGAAGGGCTGACAGTTGGTTAGATTTTGTGCTTTACTTAGGCTTAAACAAAAATAACAAAGTACGGCAAAGGAGTGGCCCATGAAGATACTATTCAGTCTTATCATGCTGACGTTCAGTTCTTATGTCGCTGCGTCTCCACTGCCCCCGCTTTCTAATGCGGCCTCTTCTCCCCATCGACTTTTTGTTACAAGCGAGCAAGGCTCCAACCAATTCGATTCCTGGAAAGTTGACACCGGTTACTCGTACAGCCTTTTCGATAACATTGATTTGTACGTCGGTACTCGTATAAACAATGCAGACAGTGATGGCAATGGCTTGTTAAGTGGTGTTAGTTATCAATTGACCAATCGAGTTTCTGTAAAAAGCTCTCTTCATTCTTATTCCGAAGTCGTCAATGACACGAAATCTGGTGCGCTTTCGGCAGAGGTCTCTAGCCGAATGCAGTTAACTGATAATATCGATTTGCATGCCACTCTCGATTATCAAGAGTGGCAACAGGGTATTGAGTTAGGTTTTGGATTTCGCTTTTAAACCTCAATATACGAATAACCCCGCTTCCCTTTGATTGAAAAATCAACACTCGCAGAGATACCAGCGACCTACAGAATAGTTGAGGCTAGTCGTGGCTTTGAGCTTTATTTCAAAGCCGATATTATGATGATTAGATCAGCTTCTCTTTTGATGTAATAACACCATTCCAATCCGCGTAGATGTAGTCCCCAGGCTGAATCATCTGGTTCTGTATCGATAAGGTTACGTTCACATCGCCCGCCCCTTTTTTCTCTGTTTTAAACGGACATGCACCTAACGCTTTGATGCCGAGATCCATCTGCGATAGCTGAGCAACATCTCTTACAGCACCAAAAATGATCACCCCTTCCCAACCATTTTCTATGGCGAGAATCGCGACTTGATCGCCCATCAACGCTTTCCGACAAGAATGGCTGCCATCAACAACCAATACTTTCCCTTTACCGTTTGTCGCCAAAACATCTCGAACTTTCGAATTGTCGTGGTAACAACGTACCGTTTCAATTTGGCCAAAAAAAGCATCTCTTAAACCAAAGTTTTGTAAGGGCTGCTCAATGAGAGTCACCTTATCTTCATACTGGTCACAAATATCCGGTGTTATATCGTTCATAGTTCCTCCATGATTAATGTTAATCCTTTGCCGCTTACTAGGACGATGGCTTGGTCAAGTCTTCCTCCAGAAATAAGGGCAACCTTGTTTAATTCCGATGTGCATCTTGGCAGAAAGACAAAAAAACAGCACAAAACAATGCACTTAGATTCATAATAAGCTTAACAACTGAACCCCATTACTATTAATATTTGTTACATTTGAACTCTTGATGTAAATCAACAAAACTCAAGGAATTAACATTCAGTCATTGTTAGCATGCTGTTAAAAATATAAAATCTGCGGCATAGACTAATAGAGTTAGCAGAAGGGATAAGGAAATTCTACCCACAAATTGTGGCACTAAGGATAGTCGGCAGCGGTAGTATTATTTTTAATAACTTTAGTTTATTATTAAAAATTAATTAACTACATGTAATTTTTTTGCCTAGTATTTAACCTATTAGCACAATTTTATCACAAGTTTAGGTACCGACAATGCAAACCCCGCAGATCCTTATCGTTGAAGATGAACAAGTAACTCGTAACACTCTTAAGAGTATTTTTGAAGCAGAGGGATACGCTGTTTTTGAAGCCAGTGACGGTGAAGAGATGCACCAAGTTCTGTCTGATAATCAAGTTAACTTGGTTATTATGGATATCAACCTTCCAGGCAAAAATGGACTTTTACTTGCTAGAGAACTACGTGAACAAGCAAACGTAGCGTTGATGTTTTTGACCGGACGCGACAATGAAGTTGATAAGATTTTAGGTCTTGAAATTGGTGCTGATGATTACATTACAAAACCTTTTAACCCTAGAGAGCTAACAATACGTGCTCGTAACCTTTTAAGCCGCTCAATGAACGCTAGCGATGTACAAGAAGAAAAGCGCAGCGTAGAAAAATATGAGTTTAACGGTTGGGTACTAGACATTAACAGCCGCTCTCTAGTAAGCCCAAGTGGCGACGGCTACAAGCTTCCACGCTCAGAGTTCCGTGCGCTTCTGCACTTCTGTGAAAATCCGGGTAAGATTCAAACACGTGCAGATTTGTTGAAGAAAATGACCGGACGCGAATTAAAGCCGCACGATCGTACTGTTGACGTAACGATCAGACGTATTCGTAAACACTTCGAATCTGTTTCTGGTACGCCAGAGATCATTGCAACGATTCACGGTGAAGGTTACCGTTTCTGTGGTGACTTAGACGAATGATCGTCATTTAAGTGCATCAATAACAAGAAAGGCTTGCTATCGATAGCAAGCCTTTTTATTCCCAATTTGTCACGTTCAGACTACAACATTCGTCACGCTACTCAATAAACCATATCAATGTTCACATCGCGTTCAACCAACCACTGCTCTTGGCCATCGCTGCTGAGTTGCAATGCCACATCTACAGGAAGCGCAGGGTTAACGGGTAACTGCCAGACAAATGCGATCTCCCACTGTTTCGAGTTATGAGTGCGAATATCAAATTCTTCACTGCTGATCAGCCACTCTTCGCCGCCCTGTTTAATCGAGACACGATTAATATCTAACTCAGCCGGTAACTCGTCTTGAGATTCAATATAAATGGCAGCATGTAAATTCTCTTCTGACTGAGATGTTTCACCGATTGTTGGCATTCTATCGACCCAAAGTGAGCTTTTTAACTCAATCTGTGTTTGTGAAACGACCGTGGTGCTGCTTTCTTGCCAATTCACTTCCGTATTTTGACATCCGCCTAGCAGTATCAGTGTCAGCGATATCAATGTGATTTTTTTCATCATAATTATTACCTTTGAGTTAACCATTCTTTTAATATCTTAATATCATGCTGATATTCATTTTTAATCTCTTCCACCCAGTCAGAAATGTTCTCCCACCAAGTCACCCTTTCTGGTGATTGCGCTTTTTGCGCGATACTTTGAATGCGTTTCAAACCAACGGAGCCAGCGGCGCCTTTTATTTTATGGGCCTCAGAGACAATTCTGTCTTGGTCTTTTGCAATCATGTTTGAATCGAGAATTTCAATATAGCCAGGCATCATCTCTTCAAACATTTCAATACTATCAATAACTGGCTTGACCCCCACGATATCGACATAGGATTCTAACATAGTAAGATCGAGTAAAGTGCTGTAGGTATCGTCTGATACGATGCTTTCTTTAATCGGCTCAGAAGCCGCTGCATCACTCAATGAACATTCAGCCTGACACAATCGAGTAATGACATCTTGAATCGCTAACACGGAAAGTGGCTTACTCAGTGCCTCATCCATGCCTTTGTCTAAGTATTCCTTCTTATTCTTCAATACATTTGCTGTTAGGGCAACTAAAGGCGGTAAATCATCGTAAGTCTGTCGGTACGACTGAGCTACATCAAAACCCGTCATATCGGGTAATTGAATATCCAGTAAAACCAAATCAAAACACTCTGGATTGAAGGTATCAATAGCTTCTTCCCCTGTCATGGCTACCGTCACTTGGTGCCCAAGACTTTCTAGCAATGAACGGGCAACGGTGATATTTAACTCAATGTCTTCAACCATAAAGATATTCAAGCCAGGCTGCACAATAGGTGTGGCTTTATCTGTCGTTGAACCCTCTGCGAGAGGCACCGCCAACGTCACAGTAAACGTAGTGCCAAACCCTTCCTCACTCGATACCGATATATCGCCGTTCATCAATTTGATCAGCTGTTTGGAAACCGATAAACCAATCCCTGTTCCCACCGCATGTAGGTTATCCTTGCCCGACTTCACCTGATAGTACATGGCGAATATTTTATTGAGTTCACTCTCTGCAATGCCGATGCCCGTATCTTCTATCTCAATAACAATGTCAGCGTGATCATCAAAGCTTTCGGCACTCACCGTCATCACGACGCCACCTTCTTTGGTAAACTTCATCGCATTGCTAATAAGATTCCAAAGTACTTGTCGTAATCGTGTGCCATCGACTTGAATCGTCGAAGGAAGGGCACTTAATCTTTCCAGATCAAACCGAAGCCCCTTTTGTTCAGCCATAAGCGCAGAGATGCTTTCTATTTCAGCGATGAACTCTTCAAAATGAAGTGGCGTTGGCAGTAACTCTAATTTTCGGCGGTCAAACTTATCCATATCGATAATATCGCTGAAAATATGACCCAGTGTTATGGCACTCACATTGATTGTTTGCATGTATTTGCGTTGCTCTTTGTCTAATTGACTGTCTAGCAACATACGGCTTAAACCCACAATACCGTTGAGTGGTGTGCGCAGTTCGTGGCTGATGGTTGAAATGAACGTGGTTTTATCTCGGCTCGCTTTCTCTAGTGACTCTTCATGCTGTTTACGTTCGGTAATATCACGGCCAAATCCCACTAAACCTAAATGCGCACCCTCTTTGCTATAAAAAGGTACTTTTCTCAATTCAAAGTAGTTTTTTCTGCCATCGGGGTACTCCAACCATTGTTCATAAGTGATTGCTTGATTATCAAGAAAGACTTTCTGGTCGGTATCAATGATCTGTTCCGCTATCTCTTTGCTATATACGTCTCTTGGTGATAATCCAACCAACTCACTTTCTCTTTTACCGGTGAGCTCTTCCATCGCACGATTACAACCCGAGAATATGCCATCAGCATTACGATAGTAAATCAGATCGGGAGAGGCATCGATAAACGATCGTAATAGCGCGGTTCGCTCAGCAAGCTCGACTTGTGTTTTTTCTCGCTGATACACTTCATTTTCAAGATCATTGATCGCTTCTTTTCTCGCTTCTTCCGCTTTTATACGCTCTTCTATTTGTAAATTTAATTTTGCTATATTTTGTTGAAGGCGAAGGTTTAGCTCTTGATCTCGAGAGCGCATATCTTTTAATTTTGACACCAATTTTGACAAACGCTGGCGAGACTCTTCCAACTGATCAACTACAACAGAAAGAAAGTAGACAGCCCATGGTGTGATGATCAATCCGAAAAATACCGAACGGACAATATCGATATCGTCAACATGGCCGCTTAAGGCCAAAGTGATACCGACTTGAACCACAACGGCGAGAGCAACAAGAGCCATGGCGAGTAAGATAGAGAAACGAAGGATGCCCAGCTTGACGAGAAGGTCAACGTAATACTGAGCAAGATTTTTTATCGGTTTCATTAAAGAGGTCCTGCGTTAAGTAGCCATTTAGTCTACTCTTTTTAACCCGATTAGGTAAGCCAACTGCATCACAGCCTAGCCTCCCTATCCGGATAAAAATGAACCTCTTCGGCTATTTATGTCGTGACCGCTGTTGTGACTGCTACAGCTAAAGCTGAATGAATATAACGACAAATATTGAAGCGTGATGACAAGAGAGTAATATCAGACAACCCCTAATGATCGGCCAAGACAGGTTTCGAGTAGATAAATGGCTGATTCAGTAATGATCCTTGAGCGCCATCACGATCCAAAGCGCGACCAATTTCCGTCATCGCGAGCCAACGATTTTCGCACCATAAAGGGGCCAGTAATGTTGGTCGCCGGGCGGCGGAGGCTACACGGTGAAAGATGATGTCTGGTGGTGTCATACGGATAAGTTCGCTAGCGATAGATACGTAATCATCCAGCTCTGGCGCGGTCAATTTTCCAGCTTTCCACGCTTTCGCCATGGTGCTGCCTTCAACAATATGTAAGCCGTGCAGCTTTATTCCATCGGTTCCCACTTGAAGTACTTTTTCCAACGTTGCTAAATTGTCATCACGAGTTTCTTTAGGTAAACCGACAATCAGGTGCGTACATACCTTGATACCCAACGAACGAGCCCGTTTTGTTATCTCGGCGTAGCATTCAAAATCATGGCCTCGATTGATGTGTTTTAACGTTTTGTTGCTGGCGGTTTGCAACCCAAGCTCAAGCCAAATTTCATAACCTTTATTTACGTACTCAGACAGTAGGTCTAATACCGAATCAGGGACACAATCAGGGCGAGTTCCCACACACAAACCCACTATATCAGCTGCCTTGAGCGCTTCTTCATACATATTGCGAAGGACTTGTACTTCAGCGTACGTATTGGTGTAGGCTTGAAAATAAGCCAGATATTTACGAGCCCGCTTCACTTCTCCAGCACGATCTGTGAGTTGTTCCGCAATGCCTTTAACCAGTGTCTCCTCATCAACAAATGAAGACACATTGCAAAATGTACAGCCGCCTCGTCCAATCGTTCCATCTCTATTGGGGCAACTAAAGCCACCATGCAATGTTAGCTTGTGAACTTTTTCACCGTATCTGCGTTGTAAATCTTGACCAATGGTATTAACCAACTCATGTAACTGCATAAACCGACCGTATCTGTGTTTGCTCAAACGCTAGCAATCGAAACTATTATCAATTCGATTACTGAAAATTAATTACATCCCTGCAAGATAAAGTCACGCATATTAATGGCCTGCATATTGAGATTAACTATCAAAAATCAATAAACATGCAGAAATGTTGGTAAAAAAACCTCCTGTTGCACAAATGTTAACTATAATATGCATTTTTTAACTAAAAAAATGGTCTACAAGCGTCAGTTTTCATTGCAATGAGCCTCGACAAAATTGTAGGATACTTACACAATACCGCCTAATTTGTATTCTTAATTACACGATTAGTTGCGGATTAATCGGTGAATCCAACCTCCCACCTATATAAGTCACTGGATTGTGATTTGAAACAACTGGATATCACTAAGGAATGTTTTTCTCGCCATATATTTCAGCGAGAGACGGAAAGGACTCAGACCAATCACACTGGTTGGTTTAGATTCATAAAAATAAAGGAACAGACTCAACACTAAGTTGGACTTAGCGATGTTGCGTCGATATTAAACTGGAAGGATGTATCTATGGTAGATAGAGAGCAGAGTGCACAGGGCATGTATACTCCGGAATTGGAGCATGATGCGTGTGGTATCGGTTTTGTTGCTCACTTAAAAAACCGTAAATCTCATGATGTAGTAACTCAAGCACTCGATATGCTAGCGCGTATGGAACACCGTGGTGGTCAAGGTTGTGATCCTTGCTCAGGTGACGGTGCGGGTATTTTGCTGCAAAAGCCTCATGAATTTTTACTCGAAGAATCAGTATCGCTGGGTATCAAGCTACCTTCTTTCGAAAAATACGGTGTTGGTGTTGTACTTTTCCCTAAAGATGAACATAAACGCGCACAGTGTCGTGACATCCTTGAGCGTAATGCTCAACGCTTGGAACTGGAAGTTTTAGGCTACCGCGAACTGCCTACAGACAATTCTATGATTGGTGCTGATCCATTAAGCACTGAGCCTCAATTTGAACATGTCTTCATTTCAGGTGGTCCAAGTACTACACCTGAAGAACTAGAGCGTAAGCTTTATGTACTGCGTAACTATACCGTTCGAGTTTGTCTAGAAAGTGTGTCTAACATTGGGGATGATTTCTACATCAACTCAATGTCATACAAGACTCTGGTTTACAAAGGCCAGTTAACGACGGAACAGGTTCCTCAATATTTCCTGGATCTTCAAAATCCAACGATGGTAACCGCTTTAGCTTTGGTTCACTCTCGTTTCTCTACCAATACATTCCCTCGCTGGCGTCTAGCTCAACCTTTCCGTTACATCGCTCATAACGGCGAAATCAATACGGTTCGTGGTAACTTGAACTGGATGAAAGCCCGTGAAGCGATCATTGAATCTGATCTTTTCACCAAAGCTGAAATCGACATGCTTCTTCCTATTTGTCAGGAAGGCAGTTCAGATTCATCAAACTTTGATATGGCACTTGAGCTCCTAGTTTTATCTGGTCGTAGCCTGCCACATGCCTTGATGATGATGATTCCTGAAGCATGGCAAGAAAACAAAAACATGGATCCAACTCGTCGTGCGTTCTATCAATACCACGCGAACGTGATGGAACCGTGGGATGGCCCTGCGTCTGTTTGTTTCACTGATGGTGTTCAAGTTGGTGCAACGCTTGACCGTAACGGTCTGCGCCCTTCTCGCTACACAGTGACAAAAGACGACTTCCTAGTGATGGCGTCTGAGTCTGGCGTTGTTGAAATCGCACCAGAAAACGTTGAATACCGTGGTCGTTTGCAGCCTGGCCGTATCTTCGTTGCTGACTTAGAGCAAGGTCGTATCATTTCTGATGAAGAAGTGAAAGATGGCATCGCAAGTGCACAACCTTATGAAAAGTGGGTTGAAGAGAATCTTCTGAGCTTGAAAAAGCTGCCCGATGCAAGTAACGAATTTAACCAACCTTCTCCAGAAAAGCTTCTACACAAACAACAATCGTTTGGTGTGAGTTCTGAAGAAGTGAATGAGATCATTCTTCCTCTTGCGAAAACAGGCTACGAGCCACTTTCTGCAATGGGTGCTGACTGGCCGCTAGCGATTCTTTCCCATCAATCGCAACACCTTTCAAACTACTTCAAACAGTTGTTTGCACAAGTCACTAACCCACCGATCGACCCGATTCGTGAGCGTATGGTTATGTCTCTGAACACTTACCTAGGTAAAGATCAGAACCTACTGGCTGAAACACCTGAACACTGTCAAAAAGTAGAACTTGAATCTCCTGTTCTTTCTAACTCAGAGTTAGAAAAACTGCGTGCAATCGATAACGAGCATCTTCAATCGAAGACACTGGATATCGTATTCCAAGCAAATGGGGACGAAGGTAAGTTAGAGCGTGCGCTTAAGCGTATCTGCCAATATGCGGAAGACGCAGTGATTGATGGCTACTCTATCATTCTACTGACTGACCGTGCGGTTAACTCTAACCATGCTGCTATCCCAGCAATGCTTGCAGTTGGCGCAGTTCATCACCACTTAATCCGTAAAGGCCTACGTGCTAAGTGTGACATCGTTGTTGAAACGGGCGACGCTCGTGAAACACACCACTTTGCCACGCTTATCGGTTACGGTGCGAACGCAGTCAATCCATACCTCGTTATTGAAACGATTGTTGAATTGCAACGTATTAAGAAACTCGATCCAACCGTACACCCACGTGAGTTATTCGATAACTACCGTAAAGGCGTGAACGGTGGTCTACTGAAGATTTTCTCTAAGATGGGGATCTCTACGCTGCAGTCTTACCACGGTGCACAAATCTTTGAAGCACTTGGTATCAGCAAATCCGTAGTTGAAAAATACTTCACTGGTACTGTTTCACGTATCCAAGGTTTAACGATCGACGATATCGCGAAAGAAGTACTGGTTCGTCACCGTGTTGGTTACCCTGCTCGTGAAATCCCAGCTCAGATTCTTGATGTGGGTGGTGTTTACCAGTGGAAACAACGTGGCGAGAAACACTTATTTAATCCAGAAACGATTTCTCTACTTCAAGAGTCGACGCGTAACAAAGATTACGAACAGTTCAAGAAGTACGCAAAAGCCGTTGATGATCAAGGCGATAACGCAGCAACATTGCGTAGCCAATTAGCGTTCATTAAGAACCCAGCAGGCTCTATTCCTCTTGCAGAAGTAGAACCGATTGAAAAAATTCTGACTCGTTTTGCAACCGGTGCCATGAGCTTTGGTTCAATCTCGCATGAGGCTCACTCAACACTGGCTGTTGCCATGAACCGTATCGGTGCGAAATCTAACTCAGGCGAAGGGGGTGAAGACCCTGTTCGTTTCGAGCGTAAAGAAAATGGCGATTGGGAACGTTCAGCAATCAAGCAGGTTGCTTCGGGCCGTTTCGGTGTGACTTCTTACTACCTATCGAATGCTGATGAACTTCAGATTAAGATGGCTCAAGGCGCGAAACCTGGCGAAGGTGGTCAACTACCTGGCGATAAAGTCGATGACTGGATCGGTGCCACTCGTCACTCGACTCCGGGCGTAGGTCTTATTTCGCCACCGCCACACCACGATATCTACTCAATCGAAGATTTGGCTCAGCTTATCTACGATCTGAAAAACGCAAACCGTGCAGGCCGAGTGAACGTGAAACTCGTATCGGAAGCGGGCGTGGGTACGATCGCATCGGGTGTTGCTAAAGCGAAAGCTGATGTTGTTCTTATTGCTGGTTTTGATGGCGGTACGGGGGCATCACCAATGTCATCTATTCGTCACACCGGTCTTCCTTGGGAGCTTGGTCTAGCTGAAACTCACCAAACACTACTGAAAAACGGCTTACGTAACCGTATCGTTGTTCAGTCTGATGGTCAGATGAAAACCCCACGTGACCTTGCAGTAGCAACGTTACTTGGCGCTGAAGAATGGGGCGTAGCAACAGCAGCATTGGTTGTTGAAGGCTGTATCATGATGCGTAAGTGTCATAAGAATACCTGTCCTGTTGGTATTGCAACACAGAACAAAACACTGCGTGAGCGTTTTGATGGCCGCGTAGAAGACGTCGTGACTTTCTTCCAATACATGGCTGAAGGTTTACGTGAAGTGATGGCTGAACTCGGCTTCCGAACTATTGATGAAATGGTTGGTCAATCTCAGAAACTGAAAGTTCGTGAAGACATCGGTCACTGGAAATACAAAAACCTAGATCTGACGCCAGTTCTTCACATAGAACAAGCTCGTGCGGAAGATGGTGTGTATAACCAAACACAGCAAAATCACAACCTAGAAGATGTTCTAGACCGTAAGTTGATTCAAGCTGCAATTCCAGCACTTGAGAGAGGCGAAGGCGTGAATGCGACCTTCCCTATCATCAACACGGATCGCTCTGCGGGTACCATGCTGTCGAACGAAATCTCGAAGATCTACAAAGACCAAGGTCTACCACAACCAATGAACGTCAAGTTCCACGGCAGTGCCGGCCAATCTTTTGGTGCATTCCTGGCGAAAGGCGTAAAATTCGAAGTGGAAGGTGACGCGAACGATTACTGGGGTAAAGGTCTGTCTGGCGGTACGTTAGTACTGTATCCAGATGCCAAATCGACGATCGTCGCAGAAGATAACATCGTGGTGGGTAACGTCTGTTTCTACGGTGCGACGTCTGGTGAATCTTACATCCGCGGTATGGCTGGTGAACGTTTCTGTGTTCGTAACTCGGGCGCGAAAGTCGTTGTTGAAGGTGTCGGTGATCACGGCTGTGAATACATGACTGGCGGTGTCGCTGTTATTCTTGGTTCAACAGGTCGTAACTTTGCTGCCGGCATGAGTGGCGGTGTCGCTTATGTTTGGGACAAGGCAGGAGACTTCAATACTAAGTTAAACGCTGAACTTGTCGACCTAGATCCAATCGAAGCAGAAGATAAAACGCTGCTTAAAGAAATGCTAACTAAGCATGTTGAATTCACAGGAAGTGAAGTTGCTCAGTCTTTCTTAAACAACTTTGAGGCGAACATTGCGTCACTGGTGAAAGTCATGCCACGTGATTACAAAGCGGTTCTTCAAAGACGTAAAGCTGAAGCACAACAGGCACAAACGGAACAAGTGGAGGCAGTATAATGGGTAAGCCTACTGGATTTTTAGAACATGGTCGTGAGCTTCCAAAGAAGTTAGACCCATCAGTGCGTATTGAAGACAACAAAGAATTCGTTCTTAACGACGAATTTGGTGAGAAAATTGGTACGCAGGCCTCTCGTTGTATGGACTGTGGTGTTCCGTTTTGTCATAACGGATGCCCAATCGGTAACATTATTCCAGAATTTAACGATGCGGTTTACCGTGACAGCTGGGAAGAAGCTTGGAACATCTTAAGCTCAACCAATAATTTCCCTGAATTTACAGGTCGAGTGTGTCCTGCTCCTTGTGAAAGTGCTTGTGTACTGGGTATCAACCAAGACCCAATCACCATCTGCAACATCGAGAAAACCATTGTAGAAACTGCGTACCGTGAAGGGTACGCAAAACCGAAAACACCACGTTCTCGTACAGGAAAAACCATTGCAATTATCGGTTCTGGTCCTGCTGGTTTAGCCGCCGCTGAGCAGCTAAATAGTGCGGGTCACTCTGTGACAGTATTTGAACGTGACGAAAAAGTTGGCGGCCTACTTCGGTTCGGTATTCCAGATTTCAAACTGGGTATGGACGTGATTGATCGCAAAATCAATCTAATGGCAGAAGCGGGCGTTGAGTTTAAAGTTAACCAGCACATCGGTGTTGATGTTAACGCTCAACAGCTACGTCAAGAGTTTGATGTGGTATTGCTAACCGGTGGTTCTACGGTCCCACGCGACTTACCAATCCCAGGTCGTGAGCTGAAAGGCGTTCACTTTGCCATGGAGTTCCTTGGCCAAAATAACCGTCGTGCCAATGATCTCGACCTAAAAACGGAAGAGATTCACGCTAAAGATAAGCACGTTGTGGTTATCGGTGGTGGTGATACTGGTTCAGACTGTGTGGGGACATCAAACCGCCATAGAGCAGCAAGCATTACTCAGGTAGAGATCATGCCGGTCCCACCAGAAAAACGCCCTGCTAATATGCCTTGGCCTCAATATCCAATGATCATGAAAACGACCACTTCACATGAAGAAGGCTGTGAACGTCATTGGAATATTCTGACAAAAGAATTTATCGGTAACGATAAAGGCGAAGTCACAGGTTTACGTATTGCAGACATTGTATGGCAAGACGCCAAACCAGGTGAGCGCCCAGGATTTGACGAAGTGGCTAACTCTGAGCGTGTGATTCCGTGTGATATGGCATTCCTAGCGATGGGCTTCTTGCACCCTGAGCCAACCGGTGTCCTAGCTCAGCTCGACATTAAACTGGATGATCGTGGTAACGTAGCTTCTGAAGGCTACGCAACCAACCAGAAAGGTGTTTTCGCTGCTGGTGATATGCGTACAGGCCAGTCTCTCGTAGTTCGTTGTATTAACGAAGGTCGTGAATGTGCCATTGCTATTGATAACTTCTTGATGGGTAACTCCAACTTAGAAGCGAAAGCCGATTCATTAATGCTCGCTAACTAGGCAAGCATTAATGAGGAGGTAATCACACGATTTCTGTCTGTTTACCTCTATCAGACCTATCACATCACTTATGATATTAAGCCAGCACTCGATGCTGGCTTTTTTTGTTTTTCCTCTCCCAAAAACACACAAATCATGTTAGTAAAATGTAAATAAACCATTCTTATCTTCATGAATTAAAAGTACATTATCAGAGTATTACGTGGTAAATCTCACTACAACATGATATTTATCCAATAACTTGACCTTTTTTACAATAACCTATATTTTGTGAATCAATCGATATCAGAATTGATAAAATTTGTTAACTCTAGAAGGCATTTGATTGCATATCTAAATACACTTATAACAACAATCATGAGTAGTTAGTCATTTACTGTCTGGATGACAGAGAAGCAAAGGGAGAATTGCAATGGCTTTATATGATCCAAGTCTTGAGAAAGATAACTGTGGGTTTGGTTTGATCGCGCATATGGAAGGCGAGCCAAGCCACAAACTCGTTCGCACCGCCATTTCTGCATTAGACCGCATGACCCACCGAGGTGGTATAGCCGCCGATGGAAAGACAGGAGATGGGTGTGGACTGCTGCTACAAAAACCCGACAGTTACCTGCGCCTCATCGCTGAAGAACAAGGCTTTAACCTCAGCCGTCAATACGCGATTGGGATGATCTTTTTTAGTCAAGACAGCAACAAATATGAGCGTGCCAAAGCAATCATCAACAGCGAACTGGCAAAAGAAACACTGACCGTCTCAGGTTGGCGCGTGGTGCCAACTAACTCAGACGTTCTCGGCCCTATCGCGAATGAATCCTTGCCCAACATCCAACAAGTCTTTGTTTCGGCTCCAGCGGGTTGGCGAGAAAGAGACATAGAAAGACGCTTGTACATCGCGCGTCGACGCATTGAAAAACAGATCACAGACGATAACGAGTTTTATATCTGTAGCTTATCAACACAAGTTATGGTGTATAAAGGGCTATGTATGCCGGCGGATCTTCCTCGGTTTTATCTCGATCTTGCCGATCTTAGAATGGAATCGGCCATTTGCTTATTCCACCAACGTTTCTCTACTAATACTCAGCCTCGCTGGCCATTAGCACAGCCTTTTCGCTACCTTGCTCATAATGGTGAGATCAATACCATTGAGGGTAATCGTCAATGGGCGAAAGCACGTGCTTATAAGTTTTCATCGCCACTGCTGCCAGATCTTCAAACCGCCGCTCCTTTTGTTAATGAAACAGGATCCGACTCATCTAGCCTAGATAACATGCTTGATCTCTTTTTAGCAGGAGGCATGGATGTATTCAGAGCAATGAGAATGCTTGTGCCGCCCGCTTGGCAAAACCACCCAGATATGGATCCTGATCTTCGCGCCTTCTATGATTTCAACTCCAAACACATGGAACCTTGGGATGGACCAGCAGGCATTGTTTTATCTGATGGGCGATACGCTGCCTGTAATCTCGACCGAAACGGTCTACGTCCAGCTCGCTATGTCTGTAAAGGGACTAGAGATATGAACAATGTAAGGAAGTTAGGGATTATCCCGATATCATAGGGATTGTCTCGGTATTATTTGTGCCTGTGATAGCCTTGTAGAGCCCGTGAGAAAAGGGTTGGCGGTGGTTTGGGTTGGTGGGCTTTAGGTATTTAAAAAAGATTGCCTTGCCTTTACATTAGCTTTTACTGAAATGAGCAATAACGGGACAAACGGACGAAAAGGGATGTTTTTAGCCTATCAAAGTGAGCACTTCATTAAGATGTCGCAATGTGTTTAAACCATGTTTAAATGACTGATTTTTAAAACAATAAAATATTTAAACGAGAATGAAAAAGCCAGAAATATGTACTTTAAACCCATCCAGATAAATCCCTATCGTCCGTTTCTGATATCAAGCGTCCATTTCTTTTAAGTTGCTGATTTATAACAATAAAATATCGTTCTCTATTTGATAGTGGTTGGTCTAGCAAAATCCCTTAAAATATAAATTGTTAAATTAATGTTAACGTTTCGGGCGCGTTAATTTAAACAAAGCTAGTTATTTTTCCTTTCTGAATATTGGTTTTACATTGGTTAAATATACACCCAATGGAGCCAAGGAAATGGGACGTTTATGTAAGGTTGACTACTTGCCAGATAGCCTCAGAACTAAGGTTATTCGTTTGATTCGAACCTTAAACCATGGTGAGGCATTAAGGGCTGTTAATTCTTTGATTGAAGAGCACGGCCTCCCTGATAGTTCAAAATTGACTAGATCATCACTTAGCCGATACCGAGTCGATAAGCTGCATATGTAGTATTGGTTGTTAGTTCAAAATTAACGCTCGATTAAGGAAGCTTAAAAGAAAGACCTCTTTCTTTTAAGTTTTATTTTCTAAGTTGTTGGATTTTATATGATTTAATTCGATTCCTCTGACTTTTGAAAGAAAGAGTAATCACTTAAAGGTGTTAGGTTGATGTAGGGTTTTAGGTGGAAGAAAAGCACCTAAAATTTGTCGTTATAAAATTAATGGTTTGTATTATTAATTTATATTGCTCATTTTGGTAGTCCGAAAGTTGTTGACGAACTGCAACCTTTCAAACTAAGATAAAAACACGCTAGCAAAATCTAGCGTCAGGATTGCAACCCTGTTATTATCTGAGGCGCACAATACACGCCTATGCGTGTTTTTTTATTTGTGCGTAAGCTTACTATGGTGGGCTTAGTGGAGCTAACTTCGGTTAGGCCGTTTCTTGGATACGGTTGTTGCAACTCTGCTAAGTTCGCCACCAGTGAGATTGCAACCTCCTGATGGCGATATATAAAATATCCAAGGAGGCCATCATGCCTAACACTAATCTAAACTCCGCAAAACTAAATCCAGAATCTATCTCACTAGACGAACTCTTTGACCTATCTGACGGTGTTCTAGCATCCCCAGAAAGACTACTTGATCTATTAGGCAATCTAAGCAGCCTAGTGGGTGAATATTCATCATTAGGTGGTGAACAGCGCATATCGGTTGGAGCTTTGGAACTGCTAAGTGGTTTGATTCACTTCGCTAACGGATTAAACTCTAAGTTAGACGCTTTAGCTGCTTTAGAGAGGGTTAGTCATGAAAAGTGAGCGATTAACTTCTAAAGAATCTTACGAGCTGGCTAACTTGGTTCGTAATATTGGTGTTAAAAATGTTTTGTTGATCCTTAGAAAAGCAGCATCACCGAAAAAAGCAAAGAGGCTTTATAAGGTTCAACAGCTACCAACTGATATTAGAGCGCGAGTGGCGGTAATGCTTTCATCAAGGCGGTACACTCAAAAAGATATTCTTTCTTATGTGAACAATGAAATTGAGCATAGAGGGTTAGCAGATAAGTTTAAGATCTCTCGAACCGCTTTTAATCGCTTTCTGAATGAAGAAATATATCCGAGCTTGTCAAACCAGTAAATATCGCTTACATTAAATACGCAGGTAACATTTATTCATCTTGTCGATGAAATTCAAAGCCCCTTTAAAGGGGCTTTTTCATATCTATAAAACCCCCATCCCACTATAACAATTTTTAAATAATCCGCGTTACTCCGTATTTATTAGGTATGTATATTAATATGGATTTATCAAAGCAAACGCGGACTTCCATAATGGCATGTGAAATAAATCAGAATATCTTGATGATGGGTTTCTTGCTTGATCGTTTTTTTGGTATCCAACCAACACCAGAGCTAGAAGCTGCATTAAAAGAAGATATGCTATCCATGTTCTCAGGTACTAAAGCTGATGAAACAGCCCAGATTTATTTTGGCAAGCTAAAAACATTCAAGGCTAATGTAACCGAGTTAATGATCGTTCAAGATTGTCTGGCTGGAAAAGGAGTGGCAAGCATTTCTAGTGAGTTCGGCATGAGTTCCCAATCAGTCTATCGGGTTTTAAAGAAGCACAAATGCAAACCTAAGAAAGTAACTCGACTTGTACATGGCTTCGCTTTCTATCATCGAACGGTTGAGCATGAGTTAATTAGGTTAATGCATGCAGACGGAGTTTCAATTAAAGATATAGCTCTGAATAAAAACATTAGAGAAACCACAGTAAAAGAAATATTAAGGGTTAAATAGCAATGTCGATTGAATGGTTAGATATAGCAAAAAAAGATACAGCCTTAGATGTTGTCATGGATTTAATTAAAATGAACCCATCCAAAACAAAAGTTTTTGATGAGTTTCTATCTCGCTCAAAAGAGTTCAATCTTGATGAAAGAGATACTGTTAAATTTATTTGCTTAATGGTTTCTGTGTTTGGTGGTAGTCAAATATATTTACCTAGTGATGATACATTTAAGCAAGCAGTGACATATAGACTTATTTATAAAGAGTTCAAAGGTAACAATGCTAACGAGTTATCTCGAAAATATGGAATGTCTGTTATTGCAATTCAAAGAGTTATTAAGGCTTGTAGAAAGGCTGACGCTGAAGTTAGAAAAGCAATGGGTGGAGTTAAGTAAATGTATTTACACAATCTAATAGACGGCGTTCTTATTAATGGCGAACTGGTTAAGACAGTATCAATAGAACCATTATCAAATTCATCTAGAAATACCGTAGTCGATTTAGTTGATGCTCAACACCAGCATCTAGTTAATATGCCCGAGTTCAAACCTGTCAATGACAAGCATACTCTAGCGATTAAGGGTTTAATGCTTCTTAATGAAAACGCAGCTGCTTCTATTAGTTGTCTTGGCAAGTATCGAGTCACTTTTACATATGATGATATTTGCGATTACAAGATAACGGCTCAAGACTGGAATGTAATTTTAACTGCAAGTATGGCGGTTTCAGAATTGCATTCAGGCAATAACGGGAAAATGCTCGCGTAGCGCGTTGTATTGAAGCTTTCCGATTTGGTTGAGCATTGGCTCAAAAGAAAATGTTTAAATCAATATAGAGCGATTTAAACGTAGTTTAAACATGGTATGAGGCTAAAGTTATGCCCGTTACAGCGTTATGTAAAGAATTAGACGAAAAAGCAAGTCAGTGGGTGCAGATTCTACCCAGTGGCCCTGACATCAAAGGTTTGGATGGTCGCAGTTGGGTTTTGAGAAATCCTAAAGCTATCCTACACGCCTTTCATGAAATGAAAGTCCCTATGGTTATTGACTACGAACATGGCCAAGAACTAAAGGCAACAAAAGGAGAAGAAGCTCCTGCTGCTGGTTGGATTGAAGAGTTAGAAATTCGCAACGGTGAAATATGGGCTAAAGCGGATTGGACGAAGAAAGCCGCAAGTGCAATTAACTCGCGCGAGTATCGTTTTTTATCACCTGCATTCAATTACAATGAAAGCAAAGAAGTTATTTCGTTATCTAGTGTCGGTTTAACCAATAAGCCAAACCTAGTAATGCAAGCTTTAAATAGCAGACAGAGCGAACCAGATAATAAATGGGAAAAACTATCAAAAGCCATTGGTTCTAATGTCACCTCTGATGATGAATTATTATCAGCTTTAAACTCTCGCGATAGTCAAGCCCAGAAAAAAGAAATTGAATCCTTAGTTGATGGTTATGTAAGTGATGCCGTATTTACACCAGCACAGCGTGATTTTTTAGTTGCTTGCTGTCATAGCCAAGGGATTGATGAGTTTAAAAAGTTTGCTGGTAGCACGTCTGGTTTTTCTTATTTAAATAAGAGTACCAATACGCCACATAAAACAAACCAAAGTTCATCGTCATTAAATGAAACACAATTAGCTGTCTGTCGAAATGTTGGAGTTTCCGAAGAACAGTTTTTAAATGTAAAGAATAAAGAGGTTTAACAATGCCAAATCCAATCGATATTAGTAATGTAGTCATTGAATCTAAAACCGCGTTTGCTGGTCGCTTTGACGCAGGCAAAGGAGGTGCAAAGCCTGATTACCCTATGATTGCTACTGTTCTTCCTTCCTCAGCTGGTGCAACTGGCTACGGTTGGTTGGGGGACTTCCCTCGCCTTAAAGAATGGATCGGTTCTCGCCAAATGAAGAACCTTAAAAAACACGGTTATAACATCGTAAACAAGATGTTTGAATCCTCAGTAGAAATTCCCCGTGTTGACTATGAAGATAATGACTATGGTCGCTATGGCATCATCTTTCAAGAGATGGGTTACGATGCCGAAATGTACCCAGATGAACATGTCTTTGGTTTGCTAAAAAATGGCTTTACAGAGATTTGTTATGACGGACAGCCGTTCTTTGATGCTGACCACCCGTCAGAAGATGGCGTAAATACGTTTTCAAATGTAATTGGTGATCCTGATACGGATACAGGTCAAGGCTGGTACATGTTAGACACTAGTCGCCCTCTTAAACCTTTAGTTTGGCAAGAGCGTTTAAAGCCAGAATTCCAGTCGGTGACTGACTCAACTGATTACAATGTTTTCACTACCGATAATTACGCTTTCGGTACTCGTGCTCGTGGGAACGCTGGCTATACATTCTGGCAAATGGCATTTGGTTCTAAAGCTGCTTTAACAGAAGCTAATTTTGAGTTGATGATGACCAAAATGATGGAACAGAAAGACAGTGAAGGAAGGTCGTTAAAGGTTAAACCTACCGTACTAGTCGTTCCCGTTGCTTATCGTTCTGCCGCTGAGAAGATCGTCTTGCGTCGTACTCTTGAGAACGGGGAAGACAACACCAACTATAAAGCGGTTGAGATTTTAGTTTCTCAAGATTTATAACATCAAAAAGGGCTAGCATTGGCTAGCCCTTTGCTTATGGGGGCGGTATGGCTCAAAAGTTAGAGACAGAGATTACATTAAACTTGGCGGGCAACTTAGCGGCAAAAGCTAGGCGTTATGGAAACTCTATGAGTGAGTTCGCTAAGAAAAATCAAAAGGCTATGACCCTAGTCAAAACCTCAACCGCCGCAGCTAGTCGAGGTATCGACGCTTTATTTAATCGATATGTAGGCATGGCTGCTGCACTTACTACAGGAGCGATTGCAAAAGGATTTGTTTCGTTAGATAGGCGATTAAGTCGCCTTGCAATTGCGGCAGAAGTCAGTAAAGAAAAAGCGTCTGAGCTATACGATGAAATCCAAAGGGTGAGTAACCTAGAAGGCATTAGAATAGACCCTAGTGAGTCACTGTCTGCAATCGAAGAAATCTTAACAAAGACAGGTGATTTGGGTTATGCCATGGAAAACCTTCCTAATATTGCAGCTGTGATTCAGGCGACAGGTGCGGCAGGCCAACAAGTCGGTGGGATATTTACCGAATTTAAGAAGCTTGCAATCGAAGGTTCGAAAGAAGCTATGGCAGCAATTGATGTGCTAAATAAACAAGGTAAAAGCGGTGCTTTTACTCTTGCTAGCATGGCTAACTCTGGCCCTCAAATATTCGCTGCTTATGCTGCTACTGGTAGACAAGGAGCAGAAGCCGTTACAGAGCTTGGGGCTGCGTTACAGGTTATTAGAGGTGGAGTGGGTAGTGATGAACAAGCCGTTACTGCATTCGAAGCTCTAATTCGTGATATTACCTCTCCAGATAGGGTTAAAAAGCTTCAGCAATTGGGCGGTATTAGTGTTTTTGATCAAGATAAGTTAAAAGATGGTATTGAGGTCATGCGCCCCCTTCCTTCAATTATGGAAGAAATTGTTAATAAGTCAGGTGGTATGTCAGAAAAGTTAGCAATGTTAAATTTAACTGATGAAGCAAAGCGAGCCTTGAACCCATTAATAGCCTTGTATAAAGATACAGGTTCAGCTAATGCCTTTAGCGGGTTTATGTCAATTGTCGGTGACGGCTCTGTTACTCTCGCAGATGCTGCTGTAGCGGCAGGTGATGCCGCTGCAAGTTTACAGCTTTTAGGAAATTCCTTTGATAAGTTTACTAATCAGAGGCTTGCTGAACCCATTCGTGAGCTTTCTGCCGCAATTAACAGTATTGACGATGACACCATTCAAAGCTGGTTAAAATGGGGTGAGACGGCAATTTAGGCTGTAGGTGGTTTAGTTGCGGCTAAGAAAGGTTTAGATATAGCTAATGCTGCTGGAAGATTCTTAGGAAAAGGGAAAGGTAGTTCTGCAAGCGGTAAAGGTGGGTTTCAAGACCTAGGCGCGATGCCAGTATTCGTTGTTAACATGCCAAGTGGAGGTATGGGCGGTCTAGGTGGTGACGTTCCAGATGGGAAAAACCCTAAAGGAGGTAAGCCATCTAACTCTAGGTTTATGAGCCTTTCTAATTTAGCAGCTGCTACCACAGTGGGTTATGGTCTATCTATTATCCCTGACTTTTCTCCTATCAATGTTCGTCGCCAGTCTGAAGTTGATAGAAGTCAACTGCCAGAAGGTTTCCCTGTTTCGGCTGGGTTGATGGATGTAGTAGACGACTTCCGGAAATGGTTTTCATCAAGTCCGAGTAATGAAGGGGTAGTAAACAATCCATATTTGTCCTCCAATACGGGGGGAAATATAAACGTAGATGTATCTGTCAGTGATGACCGAATCACAACAAAGGTCACTTCATCTTCACCGACTATTAAAATCGACCCTGACACAGGTGCAAATTAACAATTAATTAACATCTTGCTATTGTTCATTTTGGTAGGGTGCAATTGTTCAAAACGCGCGACGCTGCACAATGTCATAACAAAAGATAAACTCATCACATTAGCGTCAGAAGTCGGAATATGGGATTACGCACCAGATGAAGTGGCTGAAAAAGGGCGTGTTGGCCCCGGTGAGCTTCTGGTGATTGACACCCGAAAAGGCAAACTGTGGCAGTCCTGTGAAATTGATAACGATCTTAAAGGTCGCCACCCATATAGAAGCTGGATGGAAAAAAATGTCCACAAACTCACGCCTTTTTCAGAGCTTTCAGATACACAGGTAGGACAACGAACGCTGAATGAAGATCAGCTAAAAACCTACCAGAAACAGTTTGCTATGAGCAATGAAGAAGTTGACCAAGTACTGCGTGTGCTCGGTGATATGGGCCAGGAAGCGACAGGATCCATGGGCGATGACACACCAATGGCGGTGTTATCTTCCAAAGCCCGCCTGGTAACTGATTACTTCCGTCAGAAATTTGCTCAGGTGACTAACCCACCCATTGATCCTTTGCGTGAAAAGCATGTCATGTCACTGGCGACAAGCATCGGCCAAGAGATGAATGTGTTTTGTGAAACGGACGGTCATGCCCATAGAGTCAGTTTTGACTCACCAGTGCTGCTCTACTCCGACATGCAGCAACTGCTCAACCTAGATCAAAAATACTATTCACATTGCCTGTTAAACATTAATTACGACCCGAAAAAAACAGAACTAAAACAAGCGATTATCGAGCTGTGTGAGGCCAGTGTTGAAGCGGTAAAAAACGGCAATGTATTGATTGTTCTCTCTGATCGTGTGTTGACGAAAGGCAAACTGCCCATCCCTGCTGCAATGGCCGTTGGTGCCGTACAAACTCGATTGGCAAACGAAAATTTGCGTTGTGATACCAATATCATCGTTGAGTCAGGGGCAATTCGCGATCCCCATCAATTTGCCGTTTTGATCGGTTTTGGTGCCACCGCTATTTACCCTTATCTTGCTTATGAAACCTTAGGCAAAATTGTCGATGATGGGGCGATTAATAAAAGCTACCGCGACGTCATGCAAAATTATCAATACGGGATCAACAAAGGCCTGTACAAAATCATGTCGAAAATGGGAATTTCGACCATTGCCTCATATCGATGCTCTCAACTGTTCGAAGCCGTCGGATTACATCAAGATATTGTACAGCTTTGCTTCAGTGGTGTTGCCTCACGCATTCAAGGGGCAAACTTTGACGACTTCCAACAAGATCTATTCAATCTATCTCAAAAAGCGTGGGCCAAACGTAAGCCTATCGATCATGGCGGGCTGTTAAAGTATGTGCATGATGGTGAGTTCCATGCCTATAACCCTGATGTTGTCAGTACCCTACAAAAAGCGGTCAAAACCGGTGAAATAACCGACTATCAGCACTATTCTAAGCAGGTCAATACGCGCCCTAATGCGATGTTACGTGACTTGATGGAACTCAAGGGAGCGGACGTTCCCCTGCCATTAGACAGCGTTGAACCCAACACTGAACTCTTTAAGCGCTTTGACTCAGCAGCCATGTCTATTGGTGCGTTAAGCCCTGAAGCGCATGAAGCACTCGCGATTGCAATGAATAAATTGGGGGGCTACTCGAACTCCGGAGAAGGCGGTGAAGACCCTCGTCGATTCGGCACAAACCGTAACTCACGAATCAAGCAGATCGCCTCAGGCCGATTTGGTGTCACGCCACATTACCTAGTGAATGCTGATGTTCTGCAAATAAAAGTAGCCCAAGGCGCAAAACCCGGTGAGGGCGGCCAACTCCCAGGTCATAAAGTAACCGCGGAAATCGCCAAGCTTCGTTATTCGGTTCAAGGGGTGACGTTAATCTCCCCTCCTCCGCATCATGACATCTATTCCATCGAAGATTTGGCTCAGCTTATATTCGATTTGAAGCAAGTGAACCCGAACGCCTTAGTGTCTGTAAAGCTCGTATCAGAGCCTGGTGTTGGGACAATCGCAACCGGCGTCGCAAAAGCCTACGCCGATTTAATCACGATTTCTGGGTACGATGGTGGCACAGCAGCAAGCCCATTAACGTCAGTAAAATACGCAGGTAGCCCTTGGGAATTGGGTCTTGCTGAAACTCAACAAGCGCTTGTTGCCAATGGCCTACGTCATAAAATCCGCCTCCAAGTCGACGGTGGATTAAAAACAGGGCTAGATGTCATTAAAGGCGCGATCTTAGGTGCTGAAAGCTTTGGCTTTGGTACGGCTCCAATGGTCGCGCTAGGTTGCAAGTTCTTACGAATTTGTCACCTAAACAACTGTGCGACTGGGGTTGCTACCCAAGATGAAACGCTTAGAAAAGAGTACTTCAAGGGGCTGCCTGAAATGGTGGTTAATTACTTTATCGGTCTTGCCGAAGAAGTCCGTGAGCACCTTGCTGAACTCGGCGTAGAAAAACTCACTGATTTGATTGGTAGAACCGACTTACTTGAAGCAGCTTCAGGGTTGACTGCCAAACAAAATAAACTGGATCTTTCTCATATTCTAGAGAAGCCAGTGTCACCGCAGAACCATCCACTTTACTGGACCGAACCTAATGTCCCTTTTGATACCGCAGAGCTCAACCAAAAGATTCTCGATCAAGCCAAAGGTGCCTTTGAATCGCAGCAATCCATTAATCTTTACTACGATGTGATCAACACTGACCGCTCAATAGGGGCAAGGCTCTCTGGTGAAATCGCCAAGAAATATGGCAACCAGGGCGTAGCTGCTACTCCGGTAAAACTGCACCTGAATGGCACCGCAGGACAATCTTTAGGGGTGTGGAATGCAGGAGGAGTAGAGCTTTACTTAACCGGTGATGCTAACGATTACGTCGGGAAAGGAATGGCTGGCGGAAAAATTGTAATCAAACCTCATACCGGAACGACTTTCATTTGTAATGAAGCCACCATTATCGGTAATACATGTTTATACGGTGCTACCGGAGGAAAGCTGTTTGCTGCAGGAACGGCGGGGGAGCGGTTTGGCGTGCGAAACTCAGGGACGATCGCGGTCATTGAAGGTGCCGGCGACAATGCTTGTGAATATATGACAGGAGGCATTGTTGCTATTTTAGGCGCGACAGGTGTCAATTTTGGCGCCGGTATGACAGGTGGATTTGCTTATGTTCTGGACCAAAACGATGATTTCCAAGGCCGAGTGAATAATGAATCGGTAGAGGCGATTTCGCTTTCTGAACTGGTCATACACCAAGAGCATCTTCGTGGTTTAATTGATGAACACCTTGTGGAAACAGGCTCTAGCCATGCAGAGAAGATTTTAAGTAACTTTGATGAATGGATTCCGAAGTTCTACTTAATTAAACCCCAAAACGCGGATCTGCGAACGCTGTTAGGCCATCAAAGTCGAAGCGCTGCAGAACTACGTGTTCAAGCACAATAATTGGAAGGAACCAAATAATGAGCCAGAACATATACCAATTTATTGACGTGAATCGCGTAGATCCAGCGAAAAAGCCCGTCAAAATCCGTAAGATAGAATTCGTCGAAATATACGAACCTTTTACAAAACAGCAAGCTAAAGCACAAGCCGACCGTTGCCTAGACTGCGGCAATCCATACTGCGAATGGAAGTGCCCGGTTCACAACTACATTCCTCAGTGGCTAAAACTGGCGAATGAAGGTCGTATTATCGAAGCGGCAGAGCTCTCTCATCAAACTAACAGCTTGCCTGAGGTTTGTGGCCGGGTTTGCCCACAAGATAGACTCTGTGAGGGATCTTGTACCATTAATGAAGACTTTGGCGCTGTCACCATCGGTAATATCGAGAAGTACATTAACGACAAAGCATTTGAAATGGGCTGGACGCCCGATATGTCTAACGTGGAATGGACAGATAAAAAAGTCGCCATCATTGGAGCGGGCCCAGCGGGTCTTGCTGCTGCTGATGTTTTAGTCCGTAACGGTGTTAAGCCAGTTGTCTTTGATCGTTACCCCGAAATCGGGGGTCTTTTGACGTTTGGCATTCCCTCTTTCAAGCTAGAAAAAGGGGTAATGGAAAATCGCCGTCGAATATTCAGTGACATGGGAATTGAATTCAAACTCAACATAGAAGTTGGTAAAGACATCGAAATGCAATCGCTGATCGACGACTACGATGCCGTCTTTATCGGTGTTGGGACGTACAAAAATATGCGCGCGGGGTTGGCTAACGAAGACGCACAAGGTGTTTATGATGCACTGCCGTTTCTTATTTCGAATACATATAAGGTAATGAACCTAACCAGTCCTGATCCATACATCGATATGTCCGGTAAAAATGTGGTCGTTCTTGGAGGCGGTGACACCGCGATGGACTGTGTCAGGACGTCCATTCGCCAGGGTGCGAATAACGTTATCTGTGCCTACCGACGTGATGAAGAAAACATGCCTGGCTCTCGTAGAGAAGTAAAAAATGCACAAGAAGAAGGCGTTAACTTTATGTTTAACCTTCAACCTCTTGGTATTGAAGTGAACGATAGTGGGCAAGTAATGGGTATCAAGGTGGTTAAAACGGCACTCGGAAAGCCTGATGAAGCCGGGCGCCAACGACCGAAGCCCGTTCAAGGGAGTGAACATACTTTAGAGGCTGACGTTGTCATTATGGCATTTGGTTTCCAGCCTCACTCAATGCCTTGGCTACAACCATTTGGCGTAGACCTCGATCAATGGGGAAGAATACAAGCACCTTCCGATCAAGAATTTCAATATCAAACGAGTAACAAAAAAATATTTGCTGGGGGCGATGCAGTAAGAGGCTCCGATCTTGTGGTCACCGCCATCGATGAAGGCCGAAAAGCAGCCGGTGGTATTCTAGACTATCTTGAAGTGTAGATTGACCTGTAGACTTTTTAGGCAATACTCTATAGGATCCGTTAGTCGGGTCCTTTATTTTTCTTATTGACCAATAACTTATTGGAATAACACTATGTTGCGATCCTGTATCTTCGCTTTATCAATCCTCACCTTACTGACAGCCTGTAGCCAAGGTTCAAGGAATATCATTGATCGCACCGCTTTACCTTGCGGTGATAGCCCTAATTGTGTTTCAACTGAAGATGATAGAGAGCAGCACCACCTTATCGCCTTTCAGCTCAAAAGCACCGCCAGTATCGATGACATTGAAGAGGTTGCTTTACAGCTTTCTGGCGCTAAAACAGCGGCAAAAGAAGGGAATTATCTCAGAATCGAATGCACGTCAAGCATCCTTCGCTTCACTGATGATCTCGAACTCAAACTCAACGGCACAACACTCATGGTTCGTTCTGAATCTCGAATCGGTTATTCGGACTTCGGCGTCAATAGAGATCGAGCCGAGGAGTTAAGAGCGATGTTATTCTCCGCTCAATTGATCATGTAGCGCGATGCTCTCCATAGAGATAGATATCATGAAATAGAAAAGTCGAAGCTAAGCTTCGACTTTTTTAATTTTAATATCACGCATAGCGATGACTAGCGACTATTTACGATCTATGAGAGTGGCTAGACTGACTCTTCTTCTGTAAAGACAACCAGACGCTTCGGAGCGACTTTACCGTTATCGTCAATCACAGCAACACCGATGAATAACTTTTCATCTCCGCTGGTCATCCGCACGGTTCCTTCCGCTGGCGCACCAAATACCTGAACAGGCATGCCGTGTTGAACAAGATCCGTCAATTCAGCATTCATGTTCACTTCGGGTAGATCTTCTACCGCCGTATCCATCGGCATTAACAATGGATCGAGGAGCTCACGTGGTGCAACTTCATCACGCTCAGCTTGCTCTAACAATTCGTTAAGTTGCTCTAGAGTGACCATCTTCTCATACGGGTATTTCGCAACACCTGTACGACGTAGATACGTTACGTGAGCGCCACAACCTAGCATTTCACCGAGGTCATCAGTGATGGTTCGGATGTAAGTCCCTTTTGAACAGTGAACTTCCATCTCAATCTCATCACCTTCAAAACGAAGCAGTTCAATAGAGTAAACGGTAATTTTACGTGATTCACGTGGCACCTCGATCCCTTCACGAGCGTACTCATAAAGTGGACGACCTTGGTGTTTCAGCGCAGAGAACATTGAAGGAACTTGGTCTGTTTCACCTTTGAAACTCGCGACACAGCGTTCAAGCTGCTCACGTGTGACATTAACATCACGAGTTTCAACCACTTCACCATCAGAATCTGAGGTATTGGTTCGTTCCCCTAGTTTTGCTTTAACCACATAACGTTTGTCGGAATCGAGCAAGAACTGAGAGAACTTCGTCGCTTCACCCAAGCAAATAGGTAACATGCCAGTCGCCAGAGGATCCAGCGCACCAGTATGGCCTGCTTTCTGGGCAAAGTAGATTCGCTTAACTTTTTGCAAAGCATCGTTAGAAGAAATACCGGTCGGTTTATCGAGTAAGATAACTCCGTTGACTGGACGACCCTTACGACGGCGAGCCATTACTTGCCTTCCTCTTCAGAACCGTTTACGTCTTCGTCACGTCCTGCTTCAGTTTGCTTTCGCTTATCTTCGTTCAGTATTTCGCTAACTAAGTTAGACATGCGCATACCTTCTACCAATGTATCATCGTAGGTAAAACGAACTTCAGGAGTTAGGCGGTGACGAATACGTTTACCGAGAGCCATACGTACCGGAACTTCATGCTCTTTTAGCGCAGCTAGACAACTTTCAGGGGTTTGCTCGCCCACACATAGGAAAGTAACAAATACTTTTGCGTACGCTAAATCTCTTGATACTTCTACGTCAGAGATGGTCACCATCCCTAAACGAGAGTCTCGAACTTCGCGTTGAAGAATAATCGCGAGTTCCTTTTGTAGCTGCTGTGACACGCGTTGTGTGCGGCTAAATTCTTTTGACATAATCATTTCTCACAAATAGAAAGAATGGGGGGATGGCCAAAGCCAGCCCCCCATGGTGCATTCAACAACCGATTACCTTGCCTTTATATAGGCGGGTAACTTTATCAATTAGTCGAGTGTACGTTTAATTTCAACGATTTCGAATACTTCGATTTGGTCACCAGCGCGAACATCATTGTAGTTCTTAACGCCGATACCACATTCGTAGCCATTCTTAACTTCTTGAACGTCATCTTTAAAGCGACGAAGTGATTCTAGTTCACCTTCGTAAATAACCACGTTTTCGCGTAGTACGCGGATTGGGTTGTTACGCTTAATGATGCCTTCAGTAACCATACAACCAGCGATTGCGCCCAGCTTAGGTGACTTAAATACGTCACGTACTTCAGCAAGACCAATGATTTCTTGCTTGAATTCTGGAGCAAGCATACCGCCCATTGCTTGTTTAACTTCATCAATCAATTGGTAGATGATTGAGTAATAACGTAGATCTAGGTTTTCAGTATCAACCGTACGACGAGCCGTTGCATCAGCACGCACGTTGAAACCTAAGATGATAGCGTTTGAAGCAGCTGCAAGAGTAGCATCCGTTTCAGTGATACCACCCACACCCGAACCGACGATGTTCACTTTAACTTCGTCAGTCGATAGTTTCAGCAGTGAATCAGAAATCGCTTCAACTGAACCTTGAACGTCACCTTTCAGTACCACATTCAGTTCCGCAACTTCACCCGCTTCCATGTTAGAGAACATGTTCTCTAGCTTAGATTTCTGTTGACGAGCTAGTTTCACATCACGGAATTTACCTTGACGGTAGTTCGCGACTTCACGAGCTTTACGCTCATCACGTACTACTGTTGCTTCGTCACCTGATGATGGAACACCAGATAGACCGATAATTTCTACAGGGATAGATGGGCCAGCTTCGAAGATCTCTTTACCATTCTCATCGCGCATTGCACGAACACGGCCGTATTCTTGACCACAAAGAAGGATATCACCCTTATTCAATGTACCAGACTGTACAAGAACAGTAGCTACTGGACCACGACCTTTATCTAGGCGAGATTCAACAACAACACCTGACGCCATGCCTTCTTTAACAGCAGTAAGTTCAAGAACTTCAGACTGTAGAAGGATAGTTTCTAAAAGACCATCGATGTTTGTCCCTTGTTTCGCAGAGATGTGAACAAACATGTTCTCACCGCCCCACTCTTCTGGGATAACGTCGTATTGAGATAGCTCATTCTTAACGTTGTCTGGGTTCGCATCTTCTTTATCGATTTTGTTTACAGCGATAATAAGAGGTACGCCCGCCGCTTTCGCGTGTTGAATCGCTTCAACCGTTTGTGGCATAACACCATCATCAGCGGCAACCACAAGAACAACGATATCTGTCGCTTGAGCACCACGAGCACGCATAGCAGTAAACGCTGCGTGTCCAGGAGTATCAAGGAACGTGATCATGCCGTTATCAGTTTCTACGTGGTATGCACCGATATGTTGAGTAATACCGCCCGCTTCACCAGAAGCAACGTGTGCTTTACGGATGTAATCAAGTGTCGATGTTTTACCGTGGTCAACGTGACCCATGATAGTAACAACTGGAGCACGAGCTTCAACAAGCGCATCGTTATCACGATCAGCCAGTACGGCTTCTTCAAGTTCATTCTCTTTACGAAGAATAACCTTGTGACCCATTTCTTCAGCAACTAAGGCCGCTGTTTCTTGGTCGATAACTTGGTTAATGGTTGCCATTGCGCCCATTTTCATCATCACTTTGATAACTTCAGTGCCTTTCACTGACATTTTGCTTGCCAGTTCAGAGACAACGATAGTCTCACCGATAGCAACATCAGATTTCGCTACGGTTGCTGTTTTATCAAAGCCATGCTGCATTGACGTTGGTTTAGCCAGTTTGCCTTTATTGCGACCGCCTCGACCACCGCGTTGATTACGACCGTTACGCTCTGGTGTCGCTGCTGGTGCTTTTTTCTTCTTCTTACGACGGTTACCACCACCTTCTTCTTTGCGATCCGCTGCATCTTCAGCTTCACGAGCATAAGTAGAAGTCGTGATGTGGTAATCAGCTGTTTTCTCTTGCTCTTTTTTCTTTTTCTCTTCTTCACTCCAACGCTCTTGGTTTTCTTCCGCGAGTTTACGAGCTTCTTCAACAAGTTTGGCCGCTTCTTGTTCAGCTTTACGTTGGGCTTCTTCTTCCTGACGACGTTTTAGTTCGTCAGCTTCTTTCTTAGCTTGCGTATTAACGTCAGCATTTTTTGCATTCATGTCTTTTTTAGCCTTTTCAGCTTGTGCACGCTGAGCCTTTTCTTCCGCATTACGTTTTGCATCCGCTTCACGTTTTGCTTTCTCTTCGGCTTCGCGTTTTGCTTTCTCTGCAGCATCACGTTTCGCTAACTCTTCCGCTTCGCGTTTCGCTAGCTCTTCCGCTTCACGTTGTGCTGCTTCCTCAGCCTCACGTTTAGCTTCGTCATCGACTGTACTGCGCTTCACATAAGTACGCTTCTTACGTACTTCTACTTGAACATCTTTACTCTTACCACCACTTGCAGAAACACTGAGTGTACTGCGCGTTTTTCTCTGTAGTGTTAAACGAGTAGGCTCTGTTTCGCCTGATGTATCACCGTGTTCTTTCTTTAAATGAACGAGCAGCTTTTGCTTCTCTTCATCTGATACTTGATCGCCGCTAGCTTTCTTCATGCCTGCGTCAGCAAGTTGCTCAACTAAGCGGTCAACTGGCGTACCAATCTCTTCACTTAGCGCTTTTACTGTTAGTTGCGTCATTCCGCTACCTCCTTGCTGAAATTATTCTTCGTCACCGAACCAACAAATGTTACGCGCTGCCATAATAAGCTCGCCCGCACGCTCTTCTGTTAGTCCTTCAATATCTTCTAGCTCATCAACACCTTGATCCGCTAGGTCTTCTAGTGTTGCTACACCTTTAGCAGCCAGTTTAAACGCGAGTTCACGCTCCAAGCCTTCTAAAGCAAGTAAGTCTTCAGCTGGTTCAACACCGTCAAATGTTTCTTCTTGAGCGAGTGCTAAAGTGGTCAGTGCATCTTTAGCACGACTGCGTAGCTCTTCAACCATGTCTTCGTCTAGGCCGTCAATTTCTAGCAGCTCATGAACAGGGACATAAGCAATTTCTTCTAGTGTTGAGAAACCTTCTTCAGACAACATTTCAGCAAAGTCTTGCTCTATATCTAGGTGCTTCATGAAGCTCTCAACAGCAGCCTGAGATTCTTCTTGGTGCTTCTTCTGTAGATCTTCAACTGTCATCACGTTCAATTCCCAACCGGTAAGTTGAGAAGCTAGACGAACATTCTGACCGTTACGACCGATAGCTTGAGCTAGGTTGTCAGGTTCTACAGCGATGTCCATTGAGTGTGCATCTTCATCGACGATGATTGACGCAACATCAGCTGGTGCCATTGCATTAATAGCAAATTGAGCTGGGTTATCATCCCAAAGAACGATATCAATACGCTCGCCACCCAGTTCACCAGAAACCGCTTGAACACGAGCACCACGCATACCCACACACGCACCAACAGGATCGATACGACGATCATTGGTTTTCACGGCAATTTTAGCACGTGAACCTGGATCGCGAGCACCGGCTTTTAGTTCAATAAGCTCTTCGCCAATTTCAGGTACTTCAACACGGAAAAGCTCGGCAAGCATTTCAGGCTTAGAACGAGTGACAAACAACTGGAAGCCACGAGCTTCTGGTTTTACTGCGTACAATAAACCACGAACACGATCGCCTGGGCGGAAATTTTCGCGAGGTAGTTGATCATCACGCAAGATAACAGCTTCAGCATTGTTACCAAGATCCATAATCACAGTTTCGCGATTCACTTTCTTAACAACACCGGTTACTAGCTCACCTTCGTTGTCAATAAACTGCTCTACGATTTGTGCACGTTCAGCTTCACGTACTTTTTGTACGATAACTTGCTTCGCTGTTTGCGTCGTAATACGGTCAAAGGTTACTGAAGGAATATCGTCTTCAACGAAGTCGCCAATAGTCAAAGTTTCATCTTCGTATTGTGCTGCTTCTAATGAAATTTCTTTGGTTGGATTTTCTACTTCTTCAACTATTTCCCAACGACGGAAAGTTTCGAACTCACCCGTTTTGCGATCAATTTCTACACGAACTTCAATTTCAAGTGCATGCTTTTTCTTAGTAGACGTAGCAAGTGCTGTTTCAAGTGCCTCAAAAATACGCTCACGAGGTACGGCTTTCTCATTAGAAACCGCCTCAACTACCGCTAAAATTTCTTTACTCATTCTATCTAGCCTCTTAAGCTCAAATTTTTCTAGGAGAACTAAAATTTAGGAATCAGGTTTGCTTTCGAGATATTGCTCAATGCAAAACTCTCTTGCTTACCTTCAACAACGACTGAAATTGTCTCACCATCGACAGAGTGAATATCACCCTTCCATTTACGACGATTTTCGACAGCCATTTTCAAAACGATGTTGACCTCGTGACCAATAAACTGTTCGTAGTGTGCTGCTGTGAAAAGTGGTCTTTCAAGACCTGGAGAAGACACTTCTAGGTTATAAGCCACTGAAATTGGATCTTCTACATCCAAAACGGCACTCACTTGACGACTCACTTCTGAGCAGTCATCTACGTTAATGCCGTTTGCATGATCGATATAGATACGCAGCGTTGAGTGCTCGCCTGCACGAATAAACTCTAATCCAACTAACTCATAGCCTGATGCAGATACTGGCGCATCAAGCATGTCAGTAAGTTGTCTCTCTAAACCAGTCATTTAAACCACTCCAGAAACAAAAAAAGGGCATAGAGCCCAATTTAAATCCCAAGCAACAACCCAGCTTCAATTAAAAAGCTAGATAACAAAAAACCCCGATATAGTCGGGGTTTTTTATTGCTGGACCCTTTATTCGTTAAAGATTAAGCATCTTTAACTCACAGTAATGAATGACTATTACTGCGCAAACTTGTCCACAAATCCCAAAAGGATTGGTTGCGGGAGCCGGATTTGAACCGACGACCTTCGGGTTATGAGCCCGACGAGCTACCAAACTGCTCCATCCCGCGTCCGACTTGCTGTGCATTATACGCTCAACAAGGTGATTTACAAGTTTGTAAATATGGTGCCGAGAGAGGGACTTGAACCCTCACACCCTAAGGCACTAGCACCTCATGCTAGCGTGTCTACCAATTTCACCATCTCGGCAGCTAAATCATTGAATTAGCTTATTGAGGAATCTCGTCGCCACTTTCGGCTGGGATTTCACTCACTACATCTTCAGCTTGTTGGATTACTTGACCTTGAGTTGGGTCGATCCATTGTGACTCAGTCTTACTTGTAGACATATTGCCAAGCACTAAGCTAAGGATGAAAAATACTGTTGCAAAAATTGCAGTCATTCGGGTTAGGAAATTCCCTGAGCCACCAGCACCAAACACAGTGTTTGAAGCGCCAGCACCGAATGAGGCTCCCATATCTGCGCCTTTACCTTGCTGAATCAACACAAGGCCAATTACACCGAGCGCTGCCAACAGGTAAGTCACAAGTAGAACTGAAAACATGATGTCCACCTATGTTCCAAATTGTTGAGCCAGCGCCGTTTAAAAACTTGCTAAAGCAATACTTTTAAAACAAGGCTAGCGACCTCCTAACTGAAGGCCGAGCAATACTAGCGAAAGCCGTGTGCGCTGACAAGAAGATTTTAAGAAAAACACCCTTAATATGTACTAAGCGGTCAAAAAAAGGGCAAATAGCGAGTTTATAGTGTGTGAGTATTGAAAATTGGCGATAACGCCCCCTCAACACTCACCCCACTGGCTAACAGCTTTCTTTAACGGCTGTGGCGATTTTAGATGCAGAGGCTTGAACAAGCTCAGCGTCTTCCCCTTCAACCATGACTCGCAGTAGCGGCTCTGTGCCCGATTTACGCAGTAATACGCGCCCCTTAGCACCCAGTTGCGATTCGACTTCGGTTACCGCTTGTTTGACGGCTTCGGCTTCAAGTGGATTAGAGTCACCGCTAAAGCGTACATTCTCAAGAACCTGTGGGTATAACGTCATACCTTGCGATAGCTCATTAAGCGACATTTCACTTCCAACAATGGAGGCAATCACTTGAAGCGCAGCAACAATAGCATCACCCGTCGTGACTTTATCAAGCAGAATGACGTGTCCTGAGTTTTCTGCACCAATCTTCCAATCACGTTCCAGAAGCTTCTCCATCACGTATCTGTCACCAACTGATGCTCGCACAAATGGAATGCCTAGTTGCTTAAGGCCATTTTCCATACCTAGATTGGTCATCAAGGTACCGACAACGCCACCTTTCAATTCACCACGACGCAGAGCATCACGAGCAATAATGTAAGCGATTTGGTCACCATCGACTTTATTGCCAAATTCATCAACCATGATGATGCGATCGCCATCACCATCAAACGCTACGCCTAAGTGCGCCTTCTCTTCTACTACGCGCTTTTGTAACGCTCGAACATCGGTCGCACCGACTTCGTGATTGATGTTGGTTCCATTAGGCTCTACACCAATCGTCACTATTTCTGCGCCCAGCTCTGTAAAAACACTCGGAGCAATATGATAAGTTGCCCCATGCGCACAATCGATCACGACTTTTAATCCAGATAGGCTCAATTCACTTGGGAAAGTACTTTTACAAAACTCTATGTATCGTCCGGCCGCATCGTTAAGTCGCATCGCTTTACCAAGCAGGGCAGAGTCCACACATTCAATGTCTTTATCCATCTCGGCTTCAATCGCCAACTCGATGTCATCGGGCAGTTTTGTACCTTCTGATGAAAAGAATTTGATGCCATTATCGTAATATGGGTTGTGTGACGCTGAGATAACGATCCCTGCTTCAGCACGAAATGTTTGGGTTAGATATGCGACAGCGGGAGTTGGCATCGGCCCTGTTAAAGTAGCCTTAAGACCAGCTGCAGCCAAACCTGCCTCTAATGCAGACTCTAGCATATAGCCCGAGATGCGAGTGTCTTTACCGATGATGACTTTTTTTGTGCCTTGCTTTGCCAGCACACGGCCAGCAGCCCAGCCCAGCTTTAATACAAAGTCAGGCGTAATTGGATACTGCCCTACTTTGCCTCGCACACCGTCGGTGCCGAAATAACGTCTTTTATCTGACATTTTAATTCCTTTATAAATAGATTCGGGCTACAGATTATTGTTCATGGTTGTAATGATCTTCATTGCTTCCAATGTTTCTTCAACATCATGAACGCGTATAATCTGTGCTCCTTTTATTGCAGCAATCGTTGCGCAGGTAACACTCGCTACCATGCATTCAGCAGGCTTTTTATCTAAAAGCCTAAAAATCATTGACTTGCGAGACATACCAGCCAGGATCGGCATGCCTAATTGATGAAATTTATCCAGATGTGCAAGCAGGTGGTAATTATGCTCTAAGGTCTTACCAAATCCAAAGCCAGGATCGAGAATAATTTTAGAGGCATCAATCCCTTTCGCTTCACACGCTTGCACACGTTCAGAGAGGAAAGCACTGATATCCTCGATAACATCTGAATAATGGGGGTTGTTTTGCATCGATCGTGGCTGACCTTGCATGTGCATTAAACAAATCGGTACTTGCGCTTTTGCGGCTACGTCTAATGCACCAGGCTCTTGTAACGCACGAACATCATTGATGATATCAGCTCCGGCCAGGATCGCTTGCTCCATAACTTCGGCTTTGCTTGTATCAATGGATATCCAAACATCTGAACGCTCACGAATGGCTCGAATGATAGGAATCACGCGATTCAATTCTTCATCGAGAGACACATCAGGAGCACCTGGTCTGGTTGACTCTCCGCCGATGTCGATAATGCTAACCCCCGCAGCTATCATCTTATCCGCTTGTACTATTGCAGGTCCTAGAGAGGAGAACTCTCCTCCGTCAGAAAATGAATCCGGTGTGACGTTGAGTATCCCCATAACTTGAGGAGTGGAGAGATCTAACTGTTTGTTGTTTGATGTTATTTTCATAGCTCTAATATATAGATAGCTCTAAAACACAAAAACCCCGAGATATCTCGGGGTTTACATTAGTGAATAAGGTTACTCTGCGTCTTTTTTATCTGCAGATTGCTCATCATTATCGTTCGCTTCAGTAGACTTATCTTGAGTAGACTGAGCTTTCGCTTTGTCATCTTCAGATGTTTTGTCGTCTTCAGGCTTTTTCGCTGACTCTTTTTCGATATCAGCTTGAGGCTTGTCTTGATCACCCCAGCCAGCTGGTTCACGAATCTCTGATTTGCGCTCCATTAGATCGTCAATTTGGCCTGCATCAATGGTTTCGTACTTAACCAGTGCGTCTTTCATTGCGTGCATGATATCCATATTGTCTTCTAGGATTTGTCTCGCTCGAGCGTAGTTACGGTCAATCAGAACACGAACTTCATCATCGATGAGTTTAGCGGTATCGTTTGATACGTGCTTAGTTTGTGTTACTGATCGGCCAAGGAACACTTCGCCTTCGTCTTCTGCATACAGCAGAGGGCCGAGTTTTTCAGAGAAGCCCCACTGAGTGACCATCTTACGAGCAATATCCGTTGCACGTTCAATATCGTTGGATGCGCCTGTGGATACTTTATCCAAACCATAGATAAGTTCTTCAGCCAGTCGGCCACCATAAAGGCTAGAAATCATCGACTCTAAATGTTGACGGTTCATACTTACACGATCTTGCTCAGGTAAGTACATGGTGACACCCAGCGCACGGCCACGTGGAATGATTGATACCTTGTACACAGGATCGTGCTCTGGTACTAAGCGTCCAACAATAGCGTGCCCTGCTTCATGGTATGCAGTTGATTCTTTCGTGTCTTCAGACAAGACCATTGAACGGCGCTCTGCACCCATCATAATCTTATCTTTCGCCAACTCGAACTCAACCATAGAGACATTGCGCTTGTTGCTACGCGCTGCAAACAATGCGGCTTCGTTAACAAGGTTAGCAAGATCAGCACCAGAGAAACCGGGTGTACCACGAGCAATCAGCGACGGTTCAACATCCCCCGCTAGAGGAACTTTGCGCATATGAACTTTCAGGATTTGCTCACGACCACGTACATCTGGCAAACCAACCACCACTTGACGGTCAAAACGACCAGGTCGAAGCAATGCTGGATCCAATACGTCCGGGCGGTTAGTTGCAGCAATGACGATGATACCTTCATTACCTTCAAAACCATCCATTTCAACAAGCATTTGGTTCAATGTTTGTTCACGTTCATCGTGACCACCACCAACACCGGCACCACGTTGGCGACCGACGGCATCAATTTCATCGATGAAAATAATACATGGCGCGGCTTTCTTCGCTTGTTCAAACATGTCACGAACACGAGAGGCACCAACACCAACAAACATTTCTACGAAATCAGAACCTGAAATAGTGAAGAAAGGTACTTTTGCTTCACCAGCAATGGCTTTCGCTAAAAGTGTTTTACCCGTACCAGGAGGACCCACCAAAAGAATACCGGTTGGGATTTTACCCCCCAACTTTTGGAATCGGCTAGGATCACGCAAGTAATCAACCAGCTCTTTCACATCTTCTTTAGCTTCGTCACAGCCTGCGACATCACCAAATGTCGTTTTGATCTGTTCTTCGCTCATCATACGAGCTTTACTTTTACCAAACGACATCGCGCCTTTGCCGCCGCCGCCTTGCATTTGACGCATGAAGAATATCCATACACCAATCAGTAAGATCATAGGGAACCAAGAAATAAAGATAGTCCCTAGAAGACTTTGCTCTTCTGGAGGTGTACCTTGAACTTTCACATTTTGGTTAATGAGGTCATCTAGAAGCTTCTCATCATATACCGGCATGTATGTGACAAAACGAGAGCCACCTCCACGACGAGTAAAGGCAATTTCTTGACCTTTAAAAGTTGCTTCCTGAATCTGGCCTTGGCCAACTTCCTGTACAAACGTGGTGTAATCTACTGATCTGCCATTACTTTCTCCAGGGCCAAAGCTCTGGAAAACTGACATTAAAACAACAGCAATAACAAGCCACAGAATTAAATTTTTTGCCATGTCACTCAAGGTGTAAGCCTCTCGATAACTAATTGTAATTAAAGGTAGGGTACTACAGTTTAACACCTGTAGCTATAGTGTTAACGTTCGCCTTTAGTGGCGAAATGGTTAACCTTTGTAACCAGTGGCTACGATGTAGACTTCTCTCGAGCGAGCTCTTGAGGAATCTGGCTTTCTTATTTTTACTACTTTAAACAAGCTACGAACTTCTTTGACATAATCATCGAAGCTTTCGCCCTGGAAAACCTTAACAGCAAAGCTACCATTAGGTGCCAGAACTTGTCGACACATATCTAAAGCTAATTCCACTAAATACATTGAACGAGGTTGATCAACGGACGCATTTCCCGCCATATTAGGTGCCATGTCTGACATGACAACATCAACCATACTTGGTTGAATTCTATCGAGTAACGCTTCTAATACAGCATCTTCACGAAAATCACCCTGTAAAAAGCTTACACCAGCAATGGGATCCATAGGCAGTAAATCACAAGCAATAATTTGCCCTTCATCACCCACTATTTTAGCCGCGTATTGAGACCAACCACCAGGGGCTGCCCCCAAATCGACAACCGTCATGCCAGGGGAAAATAACTTATCTTTAAGATGGATCTCTTCCATTTTAAAGTAAGCACGAGAACGATAGCCTTTTTTACGAGCTTCATTAGCGTACTTATCGTCGAAATGTTCCTTCAACCAACGGCCTGAGCTGGCTGAGTGTTTTTGTTTACTCATTAGATACCTAAATTAAAGGGCAAAAACCCAATCGCAATATACATAAGACTAATAAATTATAGTCTTCAGCATTAGATGGCGTTAAAATAGCTTTTTTCAACCCTAACCAAAAATAAATTGGCCGCATAATGAACTTAAGCACCAAACAAAAGCAGCACCTTAAAGGCCTAGCGCACAGTCTAAAACCTGTCGTGCTTATGGGCGCGAATGGACTCACCGAAGCTGTTCTAGCGGAAATCGAAATTGCTCTTGATCACCACGAATTGGTCAAAATTAAGATTGCTTCTGAAGATCGTGATACTAAGCAACTGATTATTGATGCCATTGTTCGTGAAACTAAAGCAGAAAAAGTACAGTCTATTGGCAAAGTACTGGTCCTGTTCCGTCAATCAGAGCAACGTAAAATCGACATCCCACGCAAATAATTTGTCTTTTGATTATTGTAGTGTGAAAAAAGGTCGCATGATGCGACCTTTTTAGTATCTGTAGCGATTAATCGCCGGACAAATTAGATATATTCTACTTTATCTATCTCAAAGTCTTTCTCACCGCCCGGTGTAGAAATAACGACCTCATCACCTTCGTGTTTGCCAACCAAACCACGAGCAATTGGCGATTTTACTGAAATACGACCCGATTTAATATTCGCTTCATCTTCAGAGACAATTTGATATTTCACTTCTTCATCGGTATCGACATCGATCAACGTAACAGTAGTACCGAAAATAATTTTTCCGGTATTTTCCATTTTCGTCACGTCGATAATTTGAGCAACCGATAGCTTATATTCGATATCGCGGATCTGTGCTTCACAAATACCCTGCTCTTCTCGAGCGGCATGATATTCAGCATTCTCTTTCAAATCGCCGAGCTCACGAGCTTCACCAATTGCGGCTGAAATAATCGGACGCAACTTAAGCAATCTTTCTAATTCATCACGTAGCTGCTTTTCGCCACGTACAGTCATTGGAACCTTTTCCATATATACCTCTATGCCAAAGGGAACTTTGGACAAAACAAAACCCCCCGAACCATATTTATTCAGGTGGTTTATTGGTGGATCAACTTTCTGTAGTGTAAACAAACTTGCCGTTTAAATCATTAAAATTTACTTGGATAGAATCTCAAAATCGCAATCCTAACAATAGGCAAACATTAGCGATTCGCGCGTCCTATCGTTTGGCTTCATCATCTCTCTTAGGCAAAAACTCTCTATCACCGTTAAGTCCGAGAGATCCAAGGCCTAAACGTTCTCATGCTGTACAACACAAAAAACCATCAATGGAACTTATGACATAAATCTTACATATGAAACTTGATTTAAAGCAGTATAAGGCCGAGGATACATGTGCGCAGAGGTTGAAGTACCTCGCAAAAGTAACTATTTATGGACAATAAAATAGGACAATAAAATGAACAAGACTCTAATTGCTCTAGCGGTGGTAGCTGCAGCAGGTACAACAACTATCAATGCAGCTGAGCTATACAACCAAGACGGTAACTCTGTGGATATGGGCGGTCGTGCAGAAGCTCGTCTATCTCTTAAAGATGGCAAAGCCGATGACAAGTCTCGTATTCGTCTTAGCTTCCTTGGTAAGGCTGAAATCACGGAAAGTCTATACGGCGTTGGCTTCTGGGAAGGTGAATTCACAACTAACGAACAAGGTAATGTTGATAGCAGCAATGATCTGAACACTCGATACGGCTATGGCGGTATAGGTGGCAACTTTGGTGAGGTTGCCTACGGTAAAACAGCAGGTGCTCTTGGTGTAATTACTGACTTTACCGATATCATGGCATATCACGGTAACTCTGCGGCTTACAAAATCGCCGTTGCAGACCGCACGGATAATATGATTTCTTACAAAGGTTCCTTTTCTGACCTAGACCTTAAAGCTAGCTATCGCTTTGCTGACCAAGATTCTAGCTCTGGCGAATTCAAAGATAATAAAGCCGATGGCTTCTCGCTATCTGGTATTTATTCTGTAGCTGACACGGGGCTTACTCTTGGTGCAGGTTATGCGGATGCAAACCAAACCGTAGAGGGTGTACTGCTTGATCGCAACCAATACATGCTTGCCGCTTCTTATTCAATCAACGATTTATACTTCGCTGGTACTTTCGTTGATGGGCAAGATAAAACGGTTAGTGGGTCTAAAACTGACAACACTGGTTACGAATTCGCCGCTGCTTACACTATGGGTAAGACTGTATTTACAACTAGCTACAACTACTTAGAAGCAAAAGCCTCAGGCACTTCTGCAGATGTTGCGGACAACGTAGCCATTGATGCAACATACTACTTCAAGCCGAACTTCCGTAGCTACATTTCATACAACTTCAACCTGCTTGATTCCGATAAAGTGGGTAAAGTTAAATCAGAAGACGAGCTTGCACTCGGTCTACGTTACGACTTCTAATTTCTTTCCATAAATGCTCAATTAAAATGCCTGCATCTAGCAGGCATTTTTTTATCTCGCTATACTCACTCTTCATTGTTGTATTCTCTTACAGGTAACATCAAGCTAGGTTTTCTATCATGCTCTCTCATATTCATTTCCTTTACCTTATTATTGCCATTCTATTCTCTAGTAGCAGCCTTGCGTATTCTCCTACGTCAGCACTCCCAGCTGGCAGCAGAAATAGCTTGATATTAGAAAGCCTCTCTAGCCCTAAAGCGACCTCTCTGTCAGAAAATACCGAGCAACTATTCCCACCAGCCAGTACCTTAAAACTGGTCACCGCGCTCGCAGCCAAACTGGAACTGGGCGACGATTTCCATTACCAAACCTCACTTTTAAGGTATCAAGACGACTTAATCATCCAGTTCTCAGGCGATCCCACCCTGACCACGCAAAACCTACGCGACATGTTGCAAAGCGCCAAAACCAGTGGGACTCACCGCATCAAGGGGGATATTTGGCTCGATAATTCAATTTTTTCTGGCTACGATCGCGCGGTAGGATGGCCTTGGGATATTCTTGGGGTTTGCTATAGCGCACCAGCCAGTGCCATAACTCTCGATGAAAACTGTGTTCAAGCGTCCATATATACGTTGGATACTGGCTTAACACGGGTATACGTTCCCGAGCAGTTTCCTATTCATGTCTCTACTAAAGCGCGTACCGTCAGCAAAGTTGAGCAAGAAAGTAGCCAATGCGACCTAGAACTCCTTACAAAAAGTAATAATCAGTACCAACTCAACGGATGCTTAGTGGAGCGAAGTCAACCTCTTCCACTCAAATTTGCTGTACAAAGCCCAGAGCAATACACCACACGCATGGTCTACACCCTTTTAAATCAACTTAATATCGAGCTATACGGGTCAGTAAAAGTAGGGCGTCCAGGCTCTTCCTTTGATGCTTCTGCAACAACACTTTTGACGCTGCATAAGTCTGCAACACTACCTGCACTGCTCGATGTCATGCTAAAGAAATCCGATAACCTAATTGCAGATAACTTAACCAAAACCATTGGTCAGCATTTCTACCTTCAGCCAGGAAGTTTCACTAATGGTACATCAGCCATGAAACAAATCATTTGGGCCAAGACTGGAATTAATTTGGAACAAGCACGGCTGGTCGATGGCTCAGGGCTTTCTCGTAACAATCGACTCACCAGTCACGATATGGCGTCGATATTACGGTACATCTGGATAAATGATGATGAACTTAATCTTGTTCAAGCTATGCCAACATCCGGTGAAACAGGAACGCTGCAGTACCGCAGCAGTATGCGTAAAGCACCGATTAAAGGGCAGATCATTGCCAAGAGTGGTTCCGTGTATGGCAGTTATAATATGGCAGGGTACGGTCTGGATGAAAATGGGAAACCTAGCTCGTTATTCGTTCAGTTCGTCACTGACTATCACCCAATAAAAGCAAGTAACAACAAGCCGGTTATCGCTCCTATTACTCAATTTGAGCAATATTTCTACCAGGATATCGTCTCATTCAGCCAACAAGTGTCTAAGCCGTAACGGTGTTGACCTTACCTTTAAGTTTAATCAGGAATCGTATTTAGCCCTTGCTTGTCTCGTCCTAAAAGAGATCAACAAAGCAATAAGGGCTAAATGCGTATTAAGGTCTTACCATTCTTAGCCAATACCTAGAAAATAATTCACGACAGTGAAATAGACCCACATTCCTGAAATATCAACAATTGACGCGAGTACCGGGCTGACTAGAACCGCAGGATCGAGCTTAACGGCTCTTGCTACGATAGGTAACACGCCACCGAGTGTGGTTGATAGGGTCACCTGAATAAACAACGCAACAGCAATCGCCAGTGCAATCACATTCAGGTCAAAACCACCTGCAGACGACGGATCGCTAAACAACAGGATTCGACCAACCATGACGATGGAAATGGCCAAGGCCAAACAAACCGCCACACGGCTTTCTTTCCAAAGCACCGCAAGCCATTGTCTTTTTTTAAGCTCTCCAGTGGCTAAGGCCCGAATGACAAGGGTTGCAGCCTGAGTCCCGGTATTACCACCCGCCGCAGCGATAACCGGCATGTATATCGCCAGTAATACCAACTGACTCAATGTATCTTCATATTGTGCAATGATTAAACCTGAAACAATGCCCAATAAAGCCAGAGCAATGATCCAACCAATACGTTGCTTAACATGCTCCATCACACTGGTGGTTAAGTATCCTTCAGCCGTTTCCACTTCCGAATGAATAATGCCCAGCTGGTGAGCGTAGTGTCTGGCTCGTTTGTCGTGCCCTTCCCCTTCCAGCAAACTGATAAGTTGTTGCACATAACCCACAGAGCAGTGATGCAATATCGCCACCGCTTCTTCAATAGGCATGACCGTTAAAAGATGTAACTGCTTCTCTTGGTCATATTGCAAAAAAGCGTTACGCGCAGCACCAATCTCTTCACGAGAAAAGTGAGGTGTATTTTCAATGTAAGTACTGTTCATTACCGTCATGGCGAATCTCCCGATTGGCAAAGGTAACGACCATCACGCATAAGTGGTTATAGCTATTTTTAAAAGCGATATAAAACCCTACAACACAAATGTGCTGCAAGCTTATGGTGTCTAGAAAGAAATGGAGAAAAATACAGGGGGAAGATGAAACATGCCCTACCACAAAGGTAGGTGCGGAGATCGCCAATACCGACGTGGTTACTTTTCTCCCTTCATACTAGGAGGATGGTCGGTATTGTTCATAGTTAGCTCCGAATAAACTGCTCTAACAGCAGCGCGGCAAATGGTATCAAACCGATACAAACAGGTCAGCTAAATTTTGATCATTTCTCTTATCTACTGACAAATTGATTGCTAATTTATTGCCAATTCAAATTATTTCATCCCATACTCTAATGATAAAAAAACAAACGATATGCTAGGTGAATAATGACAGATGAAATGAAACGTCGTCCACTTTCCAAAGCGTACATAAAGCGCAAAGGCTACATCTGTATAGGGTGGACCAGTGTAATTCTTGGAACCATTGGGGTCACCGTTCCGCTGCTGCCGACCGTTCCTTTTATCTTACTGGCTCTTTATTGCTTTGGTTCGGCCTCTCCCAAGTTTCAACAATGGCTTCTCAATCACCCAAGACTGGGCGCTCTAGCCCGCAGATTAAAAGAAAATCAGGGGCTGACTCCGATAGAAAAAACACAATCTCTGGTTGTTATCTGGCTCTCTATGGGCAGCGTTTTATACCTCATCGCTTATGGCACGCACTGGCAATACGCAATCATCGCACTGTTACTATTTGAGACCTGGTTTATCTTACGGTTTAAAACCTGCACGAAAAAAGCGCCCTAAGGCGCTCTATATCTTTGACTTCTTATTGATTAAGGATTATCAATCCACATTAAAAAACATGGATGTGTTAATCGATATCAATAATTAAGCGATCGTAGATTAAGCGATCGTAATACGAGCAAACTTACGCTTGCCCACTTGGAATACATAAGTACCCACTTCTGGAGCGAACTTAGCGTCTGCTACTTTCTCACCTTCAATCTTGGCTGCGCCTTGTTTTACCATACGCATCGCATCTGACGTTGATGCACAAAGACCCGCTTCTTTTAGAATATTGCTGACCGGCAATCCCGCTTCGAAGGTAAACTCAGGCATTTCATCAGGAATTTGATTCTTAGCAAATCGGTTAACAAACTCTTGCTCAGCTGCATCCGCATCCGCCTCAGAATGGAAGCGCGCAATGATCTCTTTGGCAAGAAGTACCTTAACATCACGAGGGTTTTTGCCTGCTTCAACATCCGCTTTAAACTGCTCAATTTCTTCTAATGGACGGAAAGACAGAAGCTCGTAGTAGCTCCACATCAATACATCTGAAATTGACATGATCTTACCGAACATCTCACTCGGTGCTTCACTCACACCGATATAGTTGTGCGCAGATTTAGACATCTTCTTCTCGCCATCTAAGCCGACAAGTAGAGGCATCGTCAACACGACTTGTGGTTTCTGACCGTGACCTTTTTGAAGCTCACGCCCCATGAGCAGGTTAAACTTCTGATCCGTACCGCCCAATTCAACGTCTGTCTCCATTGCCACAGAGTCGTAACCTTGCAGTAGTGGGTACATAAATTCATGAATCGCTATTGGCTGACCGCCGGCATAACGCTTTTTAAAGTCGTCACGCTCAAGCATACGAGCAACCGTTAAGTTTGAAGCAAGACGAATCATCCCTTCCGCACCCAGCTCAGATAACCACTCAGAGTTAAACTGAATTTTGGTTTTTGCTGGATCGAGAATTTTGAAAACCTGTTCTTTATACGTTTCAGCGTTGCGAAGGACATCTTCACGAGTCAGTGGTGGACGCGTGGTATTTTTACCCGTTGGGTCACCAACCATCCCTGTAAAGTCACCAATCAAGAAAGTTACGTCATGGCCTAGCTCTTGGAACGCACGCAGTTTATTCAGGATAACAGTGTGGCCCAAGTGGATATCAGGCGCCGTTGGATCCGCACCCAGTTTAATTCTTAGTGGACGGTTCTCTTTTAACTTCGCAATTAACTCTTCTTCTGGAATTAATTCGTCAACACCACGTTTTATTTCTGCCAATGCAGCTTCGATACTCGCCATTCTTGTTCACTCCCACAGATTTGGCAAAAATTTTATAGTTTGCCATCTTACGCGAATAGCGATGTTTTTTGAAACCAGTTAGACTAAACAGCTAGCTATTTTATTCACTTTTATAGAACGAACGCTAAAATGCTGTCTATTTTCAATCGTCTTCCATGGGTTCACCGAGCGCTAATTGCCTTTTTTAGTGCCATTGTGGCCATTGCTATTTTCTTTCTTCCTGATCCTAAAGATTTACGTCAGGAGAAAAGCACCTACGAGATAGGTCGACATTATCCGCTCACTATTAATGCCGAGGCGCTTTCTCCAGGAACGTCTATTTCTCCTTCTGCAGTATTGCGCTGGGAGAAACATACGATTGGATCTGGCGAAAGTGCCGCTATTTTATTTCAAAGACTCGGCCTCTCTTCTCGCCTTCTCTATCAACTGACCACCACCAATGATGATATAGAGAAACAACTCACTCGCATTAAACCTGGTGATGTCTTTCAATTTGGTTTTGATGAAAACAATGAATTGGTTCAACTGAAACGAAAGCTCAGTGCATACGAAACCTTTATTGTTTCCAAAACGCGTGACGGGTTTGAATCTACGTTTGATAAAAAAGAACTTCAGTATCAGTACAACTACGCTGAAGCGGACATTACCTCTAACTTCTGGAACGCTGGTATCAATGCTGGTTTAACTGCAAACCAAATTATGGAGTTGGCCGGAATCTTTGGTTGGGACATCGATTTCGCGCTGGATATACGCAGTGGCGACCAATTTAAGATGCTTTATCAGGAACAGGTGGTAGAAGGTGAAGTGATCGGTAGAGGTAAGATTATGGCCGCTATATTCAAAAACCAAGGCGATACCTTTACCGCTATTTTGGATGACAATACCGGTAATTATTACGATGAAAATGGCAGAGCGATGAAAAAAGCGTTCTTACGATCGCCTGTCGATTTTCGTCGGGTAACATCGAACTTTAATCCAAATCGTCGCCACCCAGTGACAGGTAAAGTCAGAGCTCACAGAGGAACCGACTACGCGGCACCTGTGGGAACGCCTATTTGGGCTGCAGGTGATGGTATTGTTCAAAAATCGAGTTACAACCAATTCAACGGTAACTATGTCTTCATTCGTCATAGCAGTACCTACATCACCAAATACCTGCACCTTCAAAAAAGAAGAGTGAAGACAGGCGACCGAGTAAAGCAAGGGCAAACCATAGGAACACTGGGCGGAACAGGGCGCGTTACAGGCCCTCACCTGCACTATGAGTTTCTTGTGAATGGGGTACATAAAAACGCTCGTACCGTGAAGCTTCCTGAATCTAAGTCGCTAACGGGCAAAGCAAAGGCGACCTTTATTGCCAATGCTGAGATACGATTGGCTAAACTAGACCGTTACAGTGAGCTTCTTTTTGCCAGTCATAATTAGTTGCCCATTTACGTTCGCCGTTTCGGTTAACCGCTTAAGTTACAGTTACTCGCTTAAATTACAGTTACTCACTTAAATTACAGTTACTCGCTTAAGCACTGAGTTAACCATGGTACTTTACCCAATAAAAAACCCATCAATTACAATTGATGGGTTTTTCGTTAACGCCACTATTACTATCTGTCTTTAAAGAATTGGTCTTTCAAGATAGGAAAGTGGTTTAGGTTCATTGACGCTTGATTCCAGCGTCAATACAGGTTATTTGCCTTCATCCACTAACTCGCTCGGTTCTGGCTCTTTCTCTTCTAGCTTATGCTTTTTACCAAGCATCAGTAGACATGGAGTCAGCACTAAGGTTAAGACGGTAGCAAACGTCAACCCACCCGCAACCGCCGTCGCCAACTGAGACCACCACTGAGTACTAGGTGCACCAAACTCAACCTTTTGATTCACTAGATCGATGTTCATTTCCAGCACCATAGGTAATAGCCCCAAAATGGTGGTGACGGTTGTCAGCAATACAGGTCGCAGACGTTGTACACCAGTACGTAAGATCGCTTCTTGTCGGCTCAAGCCACGTTTAACTAGCTGATTAAAGGTGTCTATCAGTACAATATTGTTGTTCACCACAATACCAGCCAACGCAATGACACCAATTCCTGACATCACAATACCAAATGGTCTTTGGAAAATAAGTAGCCCAGCAAAGACACCCACGGTAGAAAAGAGCACGGCACTTAGAATCAAGAAAGCCTGATAAAAGCTGTTGAACTGCGTTACCAAAATCAGCGCCATAACAGCAAGTGCCACAATAAAGGCATTTTGCAGGAAGGCCGAAGAGTTTTCTTGCTCTTCGTTTTGACCACGGATTTTAAATTCAACCCCGCTTGGTAAGCCCAGTTCGTTAATCGCTTGCTCGATTTTAGGCAGCTCCAACGCTAAGTTATACCCCTCGCCAATATCAGCCATAATGTTGATGATCCGATGACCGTCAATACGCTGAATGGTGTCTTGCTTATGATCGGGAACGATTTGAGCGAAATTGGTAATAGGCACAAGCCCTGCCGCTGTCTTCACTCTGAGCTGATCGAATCGGCCAATGTCACGCTTATCTTCTGGATAACGAACCAGAATATCCACTTCTTCATTCGCGTCATCGGGTAAGTAGTCACCAATTTTAAGACCGTTAGTCACAAACTGAACCGTATTACCCACAACCGTCGCATCGGCACCAAAACGAGAAGCATCATCTCGCCTAATATCAATTCTCCAATCAATACCTTCTTTACTAGAGCTGTCACTGATATTAGTAAACGCCGGATTATTATCAGCCCAGTGGCGTACCATCTTAGCCGCTGAATCTAACTCATCAGGGATTCGCGCAGACATCTCGATAACAAGATCATGAGCCACAGGAGGACCCGCATCTGGGAACTTGTATTCAATTTCAACACCGGCAAATTGATCGGTCGTGAGTTTTAACTCTTCGATAATATCTTTTACGGGACGTCGATATTGCCAATCCACAGGCGTTATCTGAATTTGACCAATCTCTTCAGTTCCACCTGTTTTGGTGTAAACACTTTCAAACTCATCGTGACCCAGCATCACCGTTTCAATCTCTTTCATAATGACATCTTTCTCATTAATCGAGAGATCCCCAAATGAACGAACCTTCACGGTAAAAAATGGCGGATCCACTTCAGGGAAGAATTCTGCACCTAAACCGGCTTTTGAGTAGGTAAACCCTACCCCTACGGACAAAAGAATCGCACAAAGTAAAATCTTCAATGGATGCTTGATTGCGATGGCCAAGGTTCGGTAGTAGAGCTTCGTCAATCCTTCCGCTTTATCGAAATCACCGTCATGTAATGCGACCATCTTTTGACGGCTGGCACTGGTGACATTTTGCGGTTTGCCAATCAAACCACCCAGGACAGGAACAAATAACAAAGCCATAACCAATGATGCTGATAGAGTGGCTATCAACGTCAGTGGCAAGTACTTCATAAATTCGCCAGTAATATCAGGCCAAAATAGTAACGGAGCAAAGGCCGCAAGGGTTGTTGCCGTAGAAGCAATGATAGGCCATGACATGCGCTTAGCCGCTTCACGATACGCTTGTCTTCTTGGGGTCCCTTCCTGCATTCGCCTATCAGCAAATTCTGTCACCACGATCGCACCATCCACCAGCATGCCAACCGCCATGATCAGTGAGAACAGCACAACAATATTGATCGTCAGACCGAATAATGACAGTACCAGCAAACCGGTTAAAAAAGAGCCAGGTATGGAGATACCCACCAAAAGTGCGGTGCGTACGCCTAAAATGGCAATGATAACGATCACCACCAAAATGATTGCAGAGAGAATGTTATTTTGAAGATCATTAAGCATCTGCTTAACGTCTTTCGATTGATCCCATGTGTATTTAACCAACAAGTTGTTTGGCCATTCAGGACGATTCTGTGCTTCCGTCATTACGGCTTTAACAAGGGCGACCGTATCAATGATATTTTCACCGGCTCGCTTCTTAACATCCAAAATCACCGCAGACTTGCCGTCTAAACGCGCGTAACTTTCTGGATCTCGAAAAGCGCGTCTCACCGTTGCTACATCACCGAAAGTGATGACTTGTTTCCCATCCACTTTGACTGGTAACTCTAAGACATCTTTAAGGGAATCAAATACCGAGGGAACTTTAACTGAGAATCGCCCATACCCCGTATCAACGAAACCAGCCGCAACCACTTTGTTGTTCAAAGCAATAAGATTATAGATATCCGCCTGATCAAGCCCGTAGCTTTCCATTAATAATGGATCAACGATGATCTCAACAATGTCATCGCGATCACCGGCAATATCAACTTCAAGCACTTGTCGGTAGCTTTCTAGTTTGTCACGCAGCTCACGACCAATTTGCACAATCGTACGCTCAGGAACCGTTCCGTAAAGTACAACCGAAAGGGCTGGCTCTTCAGACGCTAAGGTTACCTCGTTGACCGTCGGCTCATCACTGTCGGCTGGCAATTTAGGTTTGGCAAGATCGACCGCATCGCGAACATCGGCCATGGCCTTGGCTAAATCCGCTCCAACATTAAATTCTAACGTAACAGAACCATGACCTTCTGAAGCGGTTGAGGTCATTTCCTTCACCCCTTCAATCGCTCGAAGCTCTTGCTCTATCGGTCTGACCAACAATCGCTCGGCATCAGACGGTGATATACCTTGGTGGCCGATAGAAACATAAATGATGGGAATGGTGATGTCAGGGCTCGATTCTTTGGGAATCGTAACGTAAGTGCCTGCCCCGGCAATAAGTATCAGTATCAGCAGGCTCATCATTGTCCGAGTTCGAGACAATGCGGCATCAATTAGTGAATACATAGTTGCTCCTACTGCTGAGTATCAGGCTGCTGAGAGAGCTCTTTTTGAGCCAGTTCGTGCTGTGAAAATTCAATCGCTTCGACTGAATCTCCATCACGAACGAAACCTTGTCCAACCGTAATAATATCCACTTCATTACCAAGGCCTGAAAGCCAAACCCCATCTTGCTCCGCTTTCACTAGCTGAATCGGTACAAAACGAACAACACTATTTTCAAGCGTTTTAACACCCAAATTGCCTACTGCATCGAGTGCTAGCATCGCAGGTGTGACTTTCACGGCGAGCTGCTCATTGAGCGTTAGTTCAACTTCGGCACTGATGCCCGCAGGAATTCGTTGGTTCGGGTTCGCGATTTCAATTTCAAGTGGAAAGGTGTTCGTCGAACTGGAAGAAACGCGCGAGATATAGCGAAGTGTGCCTTCGACAATGGTGCCATCGATAAAACGTATTTTGGCCGGCTGCTTTGCCGTCAATTTTTGAATATGACGCTCACTGACATCCGCTTCAATAACAAGCTGACTGAGATCGATAACCGTTGCCACAGGATCTCCAATACCGACGAAATCCCCTTCTTCGATAAACAGATGATCAACAATGCCTGAAAACGGCGCAGTCACTTGCGTGTTATCGAGAGCAACCTTAACATTACTCACCATGGCTTTAGCTTCGATTAAAGAAGCTTCAGCATTGGCAAACGCGACTTCGCCTTGCAGACCTTTCTTCTTCAAAGACTGGGCTGCTTTATACTCTTTTTCTTTCACTTTTAGCATCGCTTGAGCACGCTCAAGTTGAATCGACAAATCGCTTTTATCAATCGAGGCAATGAGCTGTCCTTTTTTGACAGAGCTGCCTTTTCGCACGATTAACTTGTCAATTTTACCGGCTATCTCGGCGCCTATTCTTGCTTGTCTATCCGGCGCAGTTCGCCCATAAAGATCAATACGCTTTGGGGTTTGCTCAGCGGTAAAGGTTTGATAGACCACTTTCGCTAGTGGGATGGTCGGTTTGGAATTCTTAGCGGCACTCTCTTCAGCCTTGAGTGAGCCCAATCCAAGCCATGCGGTCAGTAACAGTATGAGAATTAAAGAGACAAGCCACGGACGCTGAGAGAAAAAGCGAGCGACAGGAAAGTTCGGCATATAACATCCTTTTTTTATGTCCCGCGATACTTCCTCATTCGCGAGTTGCAGTTAGGTTACTCACCTAACTGCATAATTGTGTTTGTACTACGAAATATATCTAAACGCTGAATGATGCTCCACAACCGCAAGTTGTTGTTGCATTAGGGTTATCGATAAAGAAGCGCGCACCTTCCAGCCCTTCCGTATAATCGACAACCCCACCAACGAGATATTGTAAGCTCATCGGATCCACCACCAGAGTCACACCACTATTTACGATAGTGGTATCACCATCATTGACCTTTTCGTCAAAAGTAAAACCGTATTGGAAACCACTACAACCCCCGCCTGTAATATACACTCGGAGTTTTAGTTCTGGATTCTCTTCTTCTGCAATCAATGTCTGTACACGCGTTGCTGCTGCATCAGAAAAAGACAATGGTACATTTACTTCGCTCACGACGACCTCTCTTACTTCTTGTAAATCCCCATCCACGTCATTATGCGGCAATGAAGTAGGGAGTGGGTGTATCTTTTTTAATAATCTCGCGATTATCCAATACCTGACTGATTCGTTCAAGTACTCCACAACAAGAATCACGGATTCAAGAACTTAATATTTAGCCTATACGTTTTAAGATGTGAAAAAGAACAGAAAAATCAGCAAAAGATTTCTAGTTTGAATTTGGATCGGTACAATGCGAGGCAACTTGGTCCTAATAATCAAACGAGGATGTACCGATGACCAAATCAGCAGAACTCTATCAAAAGGCACAAAAAACCATTCCAGGCGGCGTTAACTCTCCTGTTCGGGCCTTCAACGGTGTGGGTGGATCGCCTATTTTTGTCGAAAGAGCCGATGGCCCTTTGATTTTTGATGCTGATGGCAAAGCCTACATCGATTATGTTGGATCGTGGGGGCCAATGATTCTTGGCCATAACCATAGTGTTATACGCGATGCCGTCATTGACGCTGCTCACCGCGGTTTAAGCTTTGGTGCTCCGACAGAAACAGAGATCAACATGGCTGAATTGGTTTCTGAACTGGTTCCGTCGATGGAGCAACTGCGCATGGTTAGCTCTGGGACAGAAGCGACGATGAGCGCCATTCGTCTTGCTCGTGGTTATACAGGCCGTGACAAAATCCTTAAATTTGAAGGGTGCTACCACGGTCATGCTGACAGCCTTCTTGTTAAAGCCGGTTCAGGAGCACTGACGCTCGGTCAACCTAGTTCTCCCGGTGTACCTGAAGATTTTGCTAAACACACTTTAACAGCAACCTTTAATAACCTTGATTCAGTCCGTGAGCTATTTGCCGCCAATAAAGGTGAAATCGCTTGTATCATTGTTGAGCCCGTTGCCGGCAACATGAACTGTATTCCACCGGTTGAAGGTTTCCATGAAGGTCTACGAGAAATCTGTGATCAAGAAGGTGCACTGCTTATCTTTGATGAAGTCATGACCGGTTTTCGAGTCGCTTTGGGTGGTGCTCAAGCGTACTACAACATCAAACCAGATTTGACGACACTGGGTAAAGTGATTGGCGGTGGTATGCCAGTTGGTGCGTTTGGTGGCTCTAAAGAAGTCATGCAGCATATTGCTCCTACAGGGCCGGTCTATCAAGCTGGTACGCTTTCTGGTAACCCAGTTGCAATGGCAGCGGGTCTCGCATGCCTGAATCTATTAAAAGAAGAAGGCAACGAAGCGCGCCTAGCCAGCAAAACCAAATACATAGCTGATGGTTTTAAATCCTTGGCTGACAAACACGGTATCCCACTAACGGTTAACCAAGTCGGCGGTATGTTCGGCTTCTTCTTTACTGAGCAAGAAACCGTAACCTGCTATGAAGACGTGACTAAGTGTGATGTTGAACGTTTTAAACGATTCTTCCACTTAATGATACAGCACGGTGTATACCTAGCCCCTTCCGCGTTTGAAGCGAGCTTTACCTCGTTAGCCCATGATTCTAAAGAGCTTGAAGCGACACTCGAAGCCGCTGATCGCTGTTTTGCCATCATTGCACAAGAAGCGTAATGATTTAGCGTCATAATTAACGAGCTGGAAACAGCTCGTTTTTTATTGCCAATTCAAAACAACGAGCAGTAACAACACCATTAACGTGAATGTAAACCAAGGAATAGATCGCCCTTTTTTGCAGGAAGATTTGTCACTTTCGCTATTCTTACAACACCCCATTCACCTAACCTCCAAACAATAACTGAACGTTCTTCGTTGATAACCTTCTATTTTAACGTCATTATGGTTCTCTACACATAAAGAGATAGGTCACCGTTGTGAAAGACAAAGTCCAAATAAATTCTAGCCACTGGGTACTAATTGCAGCATTAGTCGCCTCAGCCTATGCCTGCTATTTATTGATTCAGCCCTACGTCAATTCAATCGTGATGGCCTTTATTATTTCACTGTTGATGTTCCCTATCCACGATTGGCTTGAAAGAAAGCTCCCTAAACATAAAAATACCGTTTCTCTACTCTCTTGTATCATCTTAACCTTTATTATCGTACTGCCTTTGCTGGTGGTTTTTGCCGCCATTGTTCAGCAAGGGTCAACATTTTCCCAAAGTACTTATCAGTGGGTGACCCACGGGGGAATCAACACATTATTCGATCACCCTCTGGTGGTAAAAACCCTCGCTTTTGCTAACACGTACCTACCATTTGATGAAATTAATCCTCAACAGATTGCAGCAAAAGTTGGGCAATTTGCAACATCACTAGGATCGAACATCGTCGGTATTAGCGCTAAAATTTTAGGTGACGCCACAAGTTTCCTAATGGACTTCTTTTTAATGCTGTTTGTGCTGTTCTTTTTGCTGCGCGATCACGACAAAATCATCAGTGCGATTCGTCATATATTACCGCTCTCTCGTAGCCAAGAAGATCGCTTACTCGCTGAGATTGAACAGGTTTCTAAATCTGCGGTTATGGGATCGTTTCTCACCGCGATTGCACAAGGCATTGCGGGCGGTTTAGGCATGTGGTTAGCGGGCTTCCCTGGCTTATTCTGGGGAACCATGATGGGGTTTGCCTCCTTCATTCCAGTCGTAGGAACCGCACTGATTTGGATTCCTGCCACCATCTACCTTTACTTGACCGGTGATACTAACTGGGCAATTTTCTTAGCCATCTGGAGCGTCGCCATTGTTGGATCGATTGATAACATATTGCGCCCGCTACTGATGCAAGGTAGCGCAGGTATGAACACACTGATGATTTTCTTTTCATTGCTCGGTGGCATACAACTCTTTGGTTTGATTGGCCTTATCTATGGCCCTCTTATTTTCGCTATCACCATGGTGTTGTTCACCATCTATGAAGAAGACTTCAAAGGCTTTTTAACAAAACAAGATAATAGCTAACCCTGAACACGAAACACTTCTAGCTGAGGGCAGATTATGAGAAGATCAGCCCTCACTTGATCTATTACTGAATTCAACCATGTCTGCTTATACCGCCCCTAGTCAAATTGCTCAACGTCAACTCGCTTACTTCAAAGGAAAGCATGTCCTTGTTGCCGGCGAAGCGGAAGATCTTTTTCCACTTGAATTGACAGACCACTGTGAATCTGTGTCGATTTACACCACCAACTATGGTTACTATCGACAAGTTAAACGCTATGACAAACTTAATTGCTATTTTGGCGCTGAATTAACTGATCAGACTCAAGCGGATATGGTTCTGCTCTATTGGCCCAAAGCAAAAGCTGAAGCGGATTTTTTACTCTCTATGTTGATGAGTAAACTTGGAAAAGAGACAGAAATAGTCGTAGTGGGAGAAAATCGCTCAGGGGTTAAAAGTATCGAAAAGATGTTTAAACCTTATGGCCCAATCACCAAATTTGATTCAGCAAGACGCTGCTCGTTTTACTTCGGACAATGCACCGAGCAACCCGCGACGTTTTCTTTAAACGAATGGTTCAAAACCTATCAGGTCAGTTATAACGATCAAGAGCTCACCATAAAAAGTCTGCCGGGTGTTTTCAGTCATGGTGAATTTGATATTGGCAGCCAATTACTCCTCGATACACTTCCCTCATTAAAAGGCAAAGTCCTTGATTTTGGTTGTGGTGCAGGCGTCCTCGGAGCCGTTATGGCAACGCTTAACCCGGAGGTTAACCTGGAAATGTGTGACATCAGTGCACTTGCTGTCGCATCGACACAACAAACGCTGATCGCTAATGGTCTTTCTGGTCGCGTATTCGCCTCTGATGTTTATTCAGACTGCGCGAATGATTACCAATTTATAATCAGTAATCCCCCTTTCCACTCAGGTTTAGAGACCAGCTATAGCGCGACAGAAACACTGCTTGCTGACGCTCCGCAAAAATTGAAAAAACGAGGACAACTTTTTATTGTTGCGAACAGTTTTCTTAAATACCCACCGATCATTCAACAAGCATTCCATAATTGTGAGACTCTAAATAAGACCAGTAAGTTTGCTATCTACAAAGCAAGCAAAGCCTAAATGCGATGAAATGGTGACTCCAAACTGTGCGCAGCGGCACTTTTCTGCGCCTTTGAACACGAATTAGTAGTGACTTACTTGTCAAAGTAAAAAAACTCGTTAATTTTGTCATTTTAACTGTTTTTACTTTGCTCGATGATTTTGACAATCATCACTCTGTCTTAGGGAAAGTAACGTCTTATTATGTTCAGGTTTTATCGTAAACAGAAATTCAAACGCCTCCAAAACACCTTGATGTTGGCGTTTCTAGTCTTGAGTATCACTCCTCTTACCGTCGTGGCACTGTTTTTCATTCATTCTCACAGTACAGACTTACAAGAACAGAGTACGTCTCATGTGACGTCAGTTCGTGATACAAAACAGAAGCAAGTTGTTGATTATCTGTATGCGAAAGAGTCAGAAGTGATGGGCTTTGTTCGTTCAGAACTCGCTTATGCCAGTGGTGGGCGCTTTTATGGTTTGGTCAACGCTTTCCAAAACTTAGGCGCCGACATCGAACAGGCTCGCCAACATGCCCAGCAGCGATACATTGAAGGCTCTGGAGACCAAATTAGAACGTCAATTCTGCCACAATCCAGTGCCTACATTGGCAGCGAGCGCTATCGTCTACTTCACAAAAGGTACCACTGGGCCTATCAAGAGTTACTTAAACGCTCCGATTTTGATGACATCCTGCTTGTCGATATCACCGGTAATGTCACCTATTCCATTTTAAAAAATGACTATTACGGCACCAATCTACTGAGCGGAAAATATCAAAACTCGAACTTAGGAACGACTTTTCAAACACTAAAAGAGCTGGTCAAAGAAAAGCGCGCAAACAATGTTGATTTTACACCGGTCATTCTTTCTGATTTTTCCTCTGCAGACGGAAAACCCGTAGCATGGTTAGGTGCGCCTATTATTCAACAAGGTTATTTACACAGTTATGCGATGTTCCGCCTTCCCAATAACGGTATAACTAAACTGATTGCCGATACCAATAAAACCTCATCAATGAGAACCTTGCTAGTCGGGCAAGATCACCAAAGCCGCTCTCTGGCTTTCCAGCAGGAAGACATCAAAACCAGTATTGAAGTCATTGACCTAGCTCTCAAAGGTTTAACCGCGGTTGGAACGTATACCAATACACAAGATGAGAAAACCATTGCAGCCTATAGCCCTATCACGTTTAAAAGCATCAACTGGGCTATCGTTGTCGAAGTACCGGAAAAAGAAGCGTTTGCTCGCGTGCATCAGCTAGAGAAGTTGTTTGTTATCGCCATGTTCAGTGCGTTAGTCCTCGTGGTTATCGCTTCGCATTATTTATCGAATTTTATTACATCACCACTGTTAAAACTGACCTGGGCAGCAGAGAAAGTCTCCGCTGGTGATCTCGATGAAACGATGATCAATACCGAGCGGAAAGACGAAATTGGCCGATTGGCAGTGAGCTTTGAACGGATGCAACGATCGATTCGAGAAAAAATGAAGCTCATTAAATCTCAAAACAGCGAACTAGAAAGCAACATTCACCTCATTAAAAAGCAGAATGAAGAGCTTCACTTAGCCAATAAGCTTAAAGATGAATTCTTAGCCACAACGTCTCACGAGCTCCGTACTCCACTGCATGGCATGGTCGGCATTGCTGAGTCTCTGGTGTCTGGAGCCAATGGCCCAATTACCGCCGATCATAAATACCAGCTCAATATCATCATCAGTAGCGGTCAACGCCTAGCGACCTTGGTCGATGACCTTCTTGACTACCATAAAATGCGCTATGGAAACCTAGATATTCATTGCAGTGCCGTCGATCTTTCTAGCGCAACTCGACTGGTTCTAGAATTATCGAACCACCTGCTTGGCAATAAACCGATCAGAATCATTAACCAAGTGCCTGAAGAACTGCTTTGGGTTTCCGCTGATCCACAGAGGTTAGAACAGGTCCTATATAACCTTATCGGCAATGCAATTAAGTATACCTCGGAAGGGAAAATCGTTATTTCTGCCAATGTAGTTGATGACAATCTTCGTGTCCAAGTGGTTGATACCGGTCAAGGGATCCCTGCGGATCAACTCGAGCATATATTTGAACCATTAATTCAAGCAGGAAGCGACTCTAGCCGTTACCGTCAAGGGACAGGACTTGGTTTATCAATAAGCCGCCAGTTAATTGAGCTTATGAACGGTTCTTTGTATGTCAGCAGCCAACCCATGGTCGGCACCACATTCAGCTTTACCCTTCCATTGGCGCTTGACCATGAAATAGAAGCTGCCGGGTTGGGCGAAACCAGCCACTTCCACGCACCAGATCTCAACGAAGTGGTATTGCCCGATCAAAGTAGTTTGCCTGAAAACCCACAAGGACCCTTGCTATTAGTCGCTGATGACGAGCCGGTGAACTTACGTATTCTCGATAGCTTTCTACGTATTGAGGGCTACCGAGTCAGGACAGCAAAAGATGGCCATGAAACCCTAGAGCAAGTGCAGAAAGAGAAGCCGGAACTGCTGCTCTTAGATGTTATGATGCCTGGGCTATCTGGCTACAGCGTATGTGAAAAGCTTCGTGAGCAATACGACCACTCAGAGCTGCCTATCATTATGTTAACGGCCCTTAACCAAACCGACGATCGTGTCAGAGGGTTTGATGCTGGGGCAAACGACTACCTGTCTAAACCCTTTAACAAACAAGAGCTAGCGGCTCGAATTACCGCCCACTTATCAGCAAGCCAAGCTGAAAAACGACGCATCGAGAACGATCAGCTTCAAGTTGAGTTAAAACGACGTGCGATGGTTGAAGCAAGCTTGTTAGAGACTCAAGGTCGCCTACTAGAGCAATTAGAATCGGCCCCGGAAGCCATTTTATGCGTGAGGGACGATAATAAAGTGCGCTTTGCTAACGAAGCCGCTTCAAAGCTGTTCAGACGCAGCCCCGAGCAATTAAAACGCTCAAACGCGGATGAAATGATCGCCCCGAAATACCTCACCGTTGAGCTAGAACACTATTGCGGCAACATTGATATTTATGTTGAGGACATCCGTCAAAACATTTCGACAGACATACTAAAGCTGCCCGAAGAGTCTGGGTTAAAAGCGATGTATATCTTTAACGTTGGGGGCAGTGTTAACGCGGCACGTATTGGCAACCTAGAAACCGCAGTTGAAGCCCTTTCAAGTTATGCCTTTGAAGGGGATAAAGATAAACTGCAGCAACTGAAAGAGCTTGGTGGTGAATTTACTCGAATTGCCGATCGGGTCGGGGGCGAGAACAAATCTAAACAAGAGGTAATGAGAGAAGTTTTAGTCGAAGCGATGACCAATGCGATTGAATATTGGGAGAGAGTCACAGGGCAGAGCAAATTTGCTTTCGCCGAACAAAGCGGCCTATGGCGAGTGTATCTAGACAGAAGCACGTTACAAACTCGAACTTTGGACAAGTATTTGCGCCAAGAAACGTTACCTAAGACCCCAAGGTGGAGAACGGTATTAAGCTCAATTGAATATATATTGGAGCACTGTCAGGAGCAAAGTCCAGAGAGAACACACATCATTGCGCTAAGAGATAAGCTACAACACCTCCTAACCAGCTAGCTTCTCTTCTGCTGTATTACTATCCTTCCAAGGTCTGCACATTCGCAGACCTTTTTGTTGGCCATTTTTGACAGACCATGTTTATCGCGACTATTCAATATCTTCTTGTTTTATTCAATCTCAGCTTGTCGTGTACATACGCTTCTTAGTGGTGAAAGCCAGTCTATGACGTCTATAGCGTCGCTTGCGGTAACTAACCAAGTTGGACCGCCCTAAGGTTAATCGTCAGATGAGAAAACCTACGCCTTGCCTTGCCCAAATCGTGCTATACATCTTGCTACACGCAAATAAGAGTGAATATCGCCTCTAGGTCATACCTTTCATTGGCCTGATCTAGGCAGAAATTTAGAGCCAATAAAAAGCAACAACAATGCCCAATTGTTGTTTTTTCTTATCATAAATTAAGCTAATTTCAGCATAAAAATCACGATGTAAAACGAGTTGAAAACAGCTAATTTTCTATGAAATACAGCCAAAAACCAAAATAACAGTTCAATTTGCGAACTGAATCACAACAAATCGTCATAATAATTTTTCGCTCGAAATTGACGTAAGATTCTACGAGTGACCCCGATCTCACAAACAGAGCCAACAACCAACCATCAATAAAAATAATAACTCAGTAGATAGTAAACACTAACTTATTCTCAAGAACCTCGTTAAAACGAGACCTAGATCGACTGCTATTATTTGCTCAATCTTATAGCAGAAGAGCATATTTTAACGTTTATGACGTAGGAAGTTTAGGTTTTAACATTTTTAACGGGAATCGTAATTGCTAATTTTGTCGTTACGGTGTCTTCTTAGTGTGCCTAAGGCCTACAGGCCACTCCTATTTATTGATTCCTCCGATTAATAAATGATGAACGGAGGTAGGTCTTAGAGAGTGTTAATCAATTGATAACATTCCTTCCACAGTGAAACGAAAGCAAATAGTAAGGAACAGCTATGCTTGCCAATATAAAAAAAACAGTACTAGCAACTGCAATTATTGCAACTGCGACAACGGGTTTTGCATCAGTAGCAACTGCTGCTGAGCGCAGTGAACTCACCGTTCACCCAAAAGAGTTTACGACTTTTGTACGTAACTTTAACCCGTACCTAGGTGCGACTAACCTACATACCACTACAGACTTCATGTACGAGCCTCTAGTTATCTTTAACGAAATGCACGGCAACACGCCTGTTTTCCGTTTAGCGACTGGCTTTGAAATGTCTGACGACCTAATGAGCGTAACGTTCGACATCCGTAAAGGTGTTAAATGGTCAGATGGTGAAGCATTCACTGCTGACGACGTTGTATTCTCATTCAACCTAGTTAAAGCAAAACCAGAACTAGACCAAAGTGGTATCAACGCTTGGATCACTGGTGTTGAGAAGCTGAATGAATACCAAGTTAAATTCCGTTTAAGCGAAGCGAACTCAAACGTACCTTACGAAATCGTTAAAGTACCTGTTGTTCCTGAGCACGTATGGAAAGACGTTAAAGAGCCAGCAACATTTACTAACGAAAACCCTGTAGGTTCAGGTCCGTTTACTGTTGTTGATACGTTTACTCCACAACTTTACGTTCAATGTGCTAACCCAAATTACTGGGATGCTGATAACCTAGACGTTGATTGTTTGCGTGTTCCGCAAATTGCAAACAACGACCAATTCCTAGGTAAAGTCATCAACAGCGAAATGGACTGGACTTCTTCATTCATTCCAGACATCGATCGTACATACGCAGCAGCAAGCGAAGCGCACCACTACTGGTACCCGCCAGCAGGTACTCAAGCGTTCGTACTGAACTTCAAAAACCCAGATGCAGCTAAGAACGAAGCGTTGAACAACGTTGAATTCCGTCGTGCATTCTCTATGGCTCTTGATCGTCAAACTATCATTGATATCGCATTCTACGGCGGCGGTACTGTGAACGACTTCGCATCAGGCATGGGTTACACATTCGAAGCTTGGTCTGATGAAGCAACTCACAATAAATACAAAGGCTACAACACATACAACGTTGAAGGCGCTAAGAAGCTACTTGCTGAAGCAGGCTTTAAAGATGTAAACAACGATGGTTTTGTTGACACTCCTTCTGGTAAGCCTTTTGAACTACTGATTCAATCTCCAAATGGCTGGACTGACTTTAACAACACAGTTCAACTAGCGGTAGAGCAGTTAACTGAAGTTGGCATCCAAGCTCGTGCTCGTACGCCTGACTTCTCTGTGTACAACCAAGCAATGCTTGAAGGTACTTATGATGTAGCTTACACAAACTACTTCCACGGTGCTGACCCGTACACATACTGGAACAGTGCATATAACTCAGCGTTGCAAGACGGTGAAGGTATGCCACGTTTCGCAATGCACTTCTACAAAAATGAGAAGTTAGATAACCTACTTAACAGCTTCTACAAAACAGCTGATAAGAATGAGCAGCTAGCTATCGCTCACGGTATCCAACAAATCATTGCTGCAGACCAAGTAACGGTTCCTGTACTGTCTGGTGCTTACATGTACCAATACAATACAACTCGCTTCACTGGCTGGTGGAACGAAGAGAACTCTAAAGGCCGTCCAAACATTTGGGCTGGTATCCCTGAGCGTCTACTTCACGTACTGGACCTAAAACCAGTTAAATAAGTAGAAGTTCATTTCTAGCGGCGAACATCCCGTTCGTCGCCAACTAAAATCCCCACTCTGTGTTAAACAGTATGGCGCTCGTCGTCAGGGGATTTTTCGCTCTAAATTTTCGCTAGGAGCGACCTGAATCCAGGGACAGGGAAACAATCTGGGTGAGTAAGGTGTGAGTTATGGGTTATTTTTTTAGACGTTTGTCATTTTATTTTGTCGCACTATTAGTTGCAGCGACGTTAAACTTTATTATTCCAAGAGCAATGCCTGGTGACCCAGTTACCATGATGTTTGCGAACGCTTCGGTTCAAGTTACTCCTGAACGTATTGCAGCGATGAAAGAACTTTTAGGCTTCGTTGATGGTGGCTTACTAGTCCAATACGCAGCGTATATGAAGAACATTCTTAGCTGGGAACTGGGTACATCGATTCAGTTTTACCCATTATCAGTGAATACACTACTAGGTGGCGCATTCGGTTGGTCACTGTTTCTAGCTGGTACTGCGGTCATTCTCTCTTTTTCACTAGGTTCGATTCTAGGGATCTTCGCAGCGTGGAAACGCGGTAGTAAATACGATGCTTTTGTTACGCCAGGCATGCTTATTCTACAAGCGGTTCCTCAGGTTGTTATTGCGATGATTGCACTATTTACCTTTGCAATTGGCTTAAAGTGGTTCCCAACAGGCTACGCATATACCGCAGGCACATTACCTGACTGGACGAGCTGGGAGTTCATCAAAGATGTGGCTTACCACGCTGTTCTACCTTTGATTTGTGCTTCTGTAGTTCAAATTGGTGGCTTCCTAGTCAACATGCGTAACAACATGATTAACCTTCTCGCTGAAGACTACATCACGATGGCGAAAGGCAAAGGGCTTTCAGAAAACCGCGTTGTCTTTAACTATGCGGCTCGAAATGCACTGCTTCCAAGTGTTACCGCATTATCTATGTCTTTAGGTATGGCAATCGGTGGTCAACTTATCATCGAAATCATCTTCAACTATCCAGGTCTTGGTAGCGTGCTATTTAACGCTATTAACGCTCGTGATTACCAGGTTCTTCAAGGACAACTGCTTATCATGACGCTATTCATGCTGTTCTTTAACCTAGTTGCTGACATGCTGTACGTTGTTTTAGACCCTCGCCTACGTAAGGGTGGTAAATAATCATGAAAGAATTTGCAAAACTCATTTGGCGCAACCCAATGGCGCTAACCGGTGTCGTTATTTTAAGCCTGTTCATTTTCATTGCACTGGCTGCACCGTTAATCACTAAACACGCTCCTGACAAAAGAACGGGTAATCCACATGAATACCCAAGCTTCGTTGTCAAAAGTGCACAAGCAAACCCTGATGGTTGGGTCGCAGAAAATCTAGCCACCGATCGCCGTACAATGATCATGTCTAAGAAGGCTGACCATGTACTAGGTACTTCACGTATGGGCCGAGATGTTTGGTCACAAGTCGCCTACGGTGCACGAGTATCATTAGCGGTAGGTTTTGGTGCGGGTATTACCGTGTGTTTCCTTGCGACAGTTATTGGTGTCTCTGCGGGTTACTTTGGTGGCCGAGTGGATGACGTACTAACCGCAGCAATGAACATCATGCTGGTCATTCCTCAGTACCCATTACTCTTCGTGGTCGCAGCATTTATTGGTGAGGCAGGGCCAATGACCATAACCTTAGTCATCGGCTTTATGTCCTGGGCTTGGGGTGCAAGGGTCGTACGTTCACAAACGTTGGCACTGCGTGAAAAAGAATTTGTTAAAGCGGCTGAAGTTTTGGGCGAATCGTCTTTCCGTATCATTTTTGTTGAGATTCTTCCTAACCTAGTTTCCATTGTAGGTGCAAGTTTCATCGGCTCTGTCATGTACGCAATCATGATGGAAGCAACCTTGTCGTTCTTAGGCTTAGGTGATTCAAACACCATCAGCTGGGGCATCATGCTTTACAACGTCCAAACCTCTTCATCAATGCTTATTGGCGCGTGGTGGGAACTATTGGCTCCTTGTGTAGCTATCACATTACTGGTTACTGGTCTTGCGCTGCTTAACTTCGCAGTGGATGAAATTGCTAACCCTCAGTTACGTTCACACAAAGGCATGAAGCGCTGGAAAAAACTTGCTAAGCAAGATAAATCAGAGCGCCAACCAGAACTTCCACCACAAAACGCACTTTGGAGCGGAGATAAATAATTATGACTGAACCAATCATTTCTATCCGTAACCTATGTGTTGACTACATTACAGACGCTGGCGATGTTCGCGCTTGTAATAACGTTAGCTTCGATATCGCACCAGGTGAGGTATTTGGTCTAGCTGGTGAATCCGGCTGTGGTAAATCAACCGTTGCATTCTCGCTAATGCGCCTTCATAAGCCGCCCGCTTTCATTACCGATGGTGAGGTTATCTTCAACGGCGAAGATATTCTTCAATACAGTGACGAGCGCATGCAAGCATTCCGCTGGAGTGAGATGTCGATGGTGTTTCAAAGTGCAATGAACGCACTGAACCCTGTTCTGACGATGGAAGAGCAGTTTTGCGACGTGATTATGCGTCACACCAACATGACTCGCGAACAAGCGAAACGTCGTGCGGAAGGTTTGCTGGAAATCGTAGACATTCACCCTAGTCGCTTGAATGATTACCCTCACCAGTTCTCTGGTGGTATGCGTCAGCGTTTGGTTATTGCGATTGCACTCGCGTTAAACCCGAAGATGATCATCATGGATGAGCCAACGACCGCTCTCGATGTGGTCGTACAGCGTGAAATTCTACAAAAGATTTACGCGCTTAAAGATGAGTTTGGCTTCGCTATCTTGTTCATTACCCATGATATCTCATTGATGGTCGAATTCTCAGACCGCATTGGCATCATGTATTCAGGTGAGCTGATTGAAGTCGCACCATCAAAAGAAATTTTGGAAAGCCCTTATCATCCTTACACGAAAGGTTTGTCTAGCTCTTTCCCTCCATTAATTGGCCCTAAAACGAAATTGACGGGTATACCTGGTAGCCCACTCAACTTGCTGGAAATTCCGCAAGGTTGTCGCTTCCAAGCTCGTTGTGACCGTGTCCACGAAGCCTGTACCAAGGTACCGACGTCGCTTCGTCAAATAGAGCCTAATCGTTTATCAAATTGTCACCTATACGGTGAGCCTATTGCTCAAGCTAAAGCCTAAGCATTAAAAGATAAAATAAAAAAGTTTCTGGAGACAATTATGAGCAAACAATACGGTGATTTACTAATTGAAGGGAAAAATGTCGTTAAAGACTTCCCTCTAAACAGTAACTCCATAAAACAATCAAGAATGCGTGCGATTAACGACGTTTCTTTCAAAATGTACAAGGGAAGAGGTCTAGCGGTTGTCGGTGAATCCGGTTCGGGTAAATCAACAACAGCAAAAATGATCGCGAAAATGTACGCACCTAGCAATGGCGTGATCGAATATAAAGGTCGTGATATTCAAAGTATCACAGCCAGAAAAGATCTGATGCACTACCGTGAAGGTGTGCAAATGGTATGGCAAGACCCGTTTGGTTCTTTAAACCCGACTCACAATATCTTTCACCATATAGCTCGACCGTTGCTGATTCATAAGAAGGTAACGCCGGGTAATCAGAAAGAGCTGGAAGAACGTGTCCATGACCTCTTACAGCAAGTAGGACTGATTCCACCAAAAGAAACCGCGGCTAAATTCCCGCATCAACTTTCTGGTGGTCAACGTCAACGTGTCAACCTTGCGCGCAATATTGCCGTTGGTGCTGAAGTGGTACTCGCGGATGAACCAACATCTATGCTTGACGTGTCAATCCGTGCTGGTGTTTTGAACCTGATGGAAGAGATGAAGTTTGAAAAACAGATGTCTCTTCTTTACATCACGCACGATATCGCAACAGCTCGTTACATTGCTGAAGATATCTCCGTGATGTACGTCGGTCACATGGTTGAGTGGGGCGATACCGATGAAGTTATCTCAAACCCTCAGCACCCGTACACTAAGCTGCTTATTTCAGCCGTGCCGGATCCTAGCAAGTCGATCCATACCAAGTTAGAAGGCAACAAAGGTGAGATCCCTCTTTGGACACCCGCTTCTGTTGGTTGCCCATTTGCTGGCCGCTGTACTCATGCTACGTCAAAATGTACAGAGCATCTGCCTGAGGTTACTCAGCTTTCAGACAATCACTTTGTCCGTTGCTACTTGTTTGAATCGTAATATTTAATCCAGGGCCTGGTGTTCGCACTAGGCTCAACTTACTCCCAAAATAATCATTGTGAATTCGGAGATATTTGATGCAGTTACTCACTAACCATATCGGTTATGAAACACAGGGTGCCAAGCAAGCCATCATCATGACGACAGCTTCAACGCTTTCTTCAATGACCGCCACTCTTGTGAGTACAAATGACCATCAAAGTGTTTTACCTCTTTCCGTGAGTAACGGGGAGCGTTGTGCGCAATGGCATCAAGGCTATTTCTACACCATCGACTTCTCAGAATGTGTTACTCCTGGACACTACTACATCGAATTTGAAGGCCTTCAATCAGAACGCTTTGAAATATCGGAAGGGATTCTGATGCAACGTACATTTTCGGATGTACTGCATTACTTTAAATCCCAACGTTGTGGTGGAATTTATGATCAGCAAGATAAGCATGTACCGCTGCTAGGCACAAATGTCACTGCCGACGTGCATGGCGGCTGGTACGATGCTTCTGGAGACGTGAGCAAGTATTTAAGCCACCTCTCTTACGCCAACTACTTAAACCCTCAACAAATACCCATGGTGGTATGGAACATGTTGAAAGGGTTAACGCTTTTAGAAGATCACTCAGGTTTTGCTCCATTTTCTCGCACTCGCCTTAAGGAAGAGGCTTTGTTTGGTGCTGACTTTTTAGTTCGGATGCAAAACTCTGAGGGATTTTTTTACATGACCGTTTTTGACAAGTGGAGCAAAGACGTCAAGCAACGTGAAATTTGTGCCTACGAGACTCAAGACGGGCACAAAGGTGAAGACTATCAAGCCGGCTTCCGTCAAGGCGGTGGCATCTCTATTGCGGCTCTAGCGGCTGCGGCTCGTTTAGATATTCACGGCGAATTCACACAAGCAGACTACCTAGCGGCAGCAGAAAGCGCTTACTGGCACTTAACCGAATACAACACTCAATACATCAATGATGGTGAAGAAAATATCATTGATGAATACTGTGCACTGGTCGCCGCTACCGAGCTTTTCCGCACGACAGATAAGCAAGAATACCTTGCAGAATCGAGAGCTTGGGCAAAGCGTTTGATCGCAAGACAGCACTCTGATCAGCACATCGAACATTTCTGGTCTGCAAACCAAGATGCATCCCGACCATACTTCCATGCCGCTGAAGCGGGGCTTCCCGTTATTGCATTATGTGAGCATCTTGAAATAGAAACGGATAGCGAGTTTGTCGAGCAAATTAAGCACGTCATTCACTCAGCTTGTCAGTTTGAGATTGCTATATCCACTAAAGTATCGAACCCATTTGGTTACCCAAGACAGTATGTAAAATCGGTCGACGGTGACAAACGTGATGCGTTTTTCGTGGCACAAAAAAATGAAAGTGGCTACTGGTGGCAAGGTGAAAACGCTCGATTAGGATCCTTGGCTAGCATGGCGTTTATGGCACAACAACACATCGACGATCACGCACTCAAACAACAACTTTCTGACTACGCACAAAACGCAATTAACTGGGTCGTTGGCCTTAACCCTTACAACATGTGCATGCTGGACGGTCACGGTCACAATAATCCAGATTACTTACCTCATTTAGGCTTTTTCAATGCCAAAGGCGGTGTGTGCAATGGCATCACAGCAGGCTTTGATAACGAACAAGACATCGCCTTCAATCCCGACGGCCAAAAGGATGACATGCTACAAAACTGGCGCTGGGGAGAACAATGGATCCCACACGGAGCATGGTATTTATTCGCCATAATCAACCAATATAAGCACTTTGTTTCTAAAACGGGAGAGAAATAATATGACGCTTTTCTATGTTGGTATTGATGGTGGCGGTACGTCATGTCGTGCACGTATTCGCACTCATAGTGGCCAGTTTGTCGGCGAGGCAAAAAGTGGCAGTGCCAATATCCTGTTAGGGGTTGATGTCGCGATGTCGTCTATTATGCATGCCATTGAAGCTGCGGCTCATCAAGGTGGGCTAACTGACGCCGACTACCAATCCATGCATGTCGGCTTAGCCCTTGCTGGTGCAGAACAAAAATCGGCTTGGCAGAGCTTCATGGCACTGGAACACCCATTTGCCAGCATCACATTAAACACCGATGCGTACGGAGCTTGCGTCGGTGCTCATAATGGTCAAGACGGTGCAATCATGATTGGTGGCACGGGTTCTTGTGGCATTTTGTTAAAAGATGGCCAGCAACATGTGGTTGGAGGTCGAGAGTTTCCCATTTCAGATCAAGGGGGAGGCGCAGTGATGGGTTTAAGGCTCATTCAACAAGTGCTTTTGACTCAAGATGGCATTCGCCCTGATACCGCCCTATCTCAACATGTTATGTCGCATTTTAATAACGACGTAGACCAAATTGTTGAATGGTCAAAGACCGCAATTCCAAAGGATTACGGTCAGTTTTCACCGGTTATTTTCCAGCTAGCAAACGAAGGCGATGAACTTGCCATCGAGATGCTCAGACAAACAGCCAACGATATAGAAATGTTCTTAATCGCGCTGAACAAAAAGGGAGCAAATCAAATTTGCCTAATGGGAAGCATCGCACAGCGTATCGTTGCATGGTTGTCCCCCCCTGTTCAGCAGTGGATCGTTGAGCCACAGTTTGATGCCATCGAAGGGGCGTTAATGTTTGCTGGCAATACTAAGCACAACCTGTACTGAGGATCCACATGATGAGTTACCGCGTCGATTTAGCAGTACTTTCGGAGCAAAAACAGTTTTGCCGATTTGGACTTACGCTACACAATTTAAGTGATCAAGACATCAACAATTGGTCGTTCAATTTTATTATGGATAGGTTTATCCAGCCTGATAGTTTGTCCAATGGGGTATTGAATCAAATTGGAAGTTTCTGTGTATTAACACCAAAACAAGAAACCCTCAAAGCGAATGCCCACTTTTATTGTGAATTTAGCATCAATACTGCCCCACTTCGTTTTTATACCGATGGCCTTAAAGGTGCGGTGCTCATTGACGCCGAAACGGATGAGCATCATAGCGTTGCTATCACCCCTATTGCGCTGGCTTCACCACACAGAAAACGCGCTGAAGTGCCTGACGTGGCTGCTGCGGAGATCGCGATCATTCCACAGCCCGTAAAGTTAGACGTTTTACCGGGTCATTACGTATTCAATAAAAAGAGTCAAATTACCCTTCTCACTAGCCGAGCAGAAGAAGCTGCAACTTGGCTGCAAGTTGAGCTCAATACGCTGTTTGATTTTAGTATGCAATCTATTGGCAAAGGCGATATTCGATATAGAAAAAATCCGATTCTTGACGAGGGTGATTATCAACTGACCATTGACCAAACAGGCGCCTGTTTAGAAGCGAATTCAGCGTCTGGATTTGTTCATGCCAGTGCCACTTTTATGCAGCTTTTAAAAGCAACGGGTGAAGATAACCAACTCAGCGCACCTTGCATAAAAATCAGCGATTCACCACGTTTTAAATATCGCGGCATGATGCTTGATTGCTCTCGCCATTTTCATCCCGTTGAACGAGTCAAACGTCTGATTAACCAACTGGCTCACTATAAGTTTAATACCTTTCATTGGCACCTTACCGATGATGAAGGTTGGCGCGTTGAAATTAAGGCTTTCCCACAGTTAACAGACGTCGGTGCAAGTCGGTCACAGCAGTCAGCTCTAGAGCCTCAATTTAGTCACATCGATCAAGCTTATAGTGGTTATTACACTCAAGAAGAGATCAAACACGTCATCGCATTTGCTGAGCAACGTGGCATTACCATCATCCCTGAGATTGATGTCCCTGGGCACTGCCGCGCTGCCATCAAAGCATTGCCAGATCTTCTTGTTGATCGTGCTGATCAATCTCAATATCGCAGCATTCAAAACTATACGGATAACGTGCTGTCACCAGGCCTAGAGGGGACTTACGAGTTCTTAGAGCGAGTGCTTGAAGAAGTGGCCGAACTTTTCCCATCAAAGTGGGTACATATTGGCGCTGATGAAGTGCCTCATGGGGTGTGGGAAAAAAGCGCAAAATGCCAAGCACTAATGAAACAGCAAGGCTATACCGACACGAAAGAATTACAGGGACACTTGCTTCGTTTTGCTGAAACGAAACTCCGCTCCCTAGGAAAAAGAATGGTGGGCTGGGAAGAAGCTCAGCATGGGGACAAAGTCAGTAAAGAAACCGTTATTTATTCTTGGTTGAGTGAAGAAGCGGCACTGAAATGCGCTAAGCAAGGGTTCGATGTTGTTTTACAACCGGCTCAACATACCTATCTCGATATGGCACAAGATTACGCGCCAGAAGAACCCGGTGTTGACTGGGCAAATGTTCTGCCACTAGAGCAAGCTTACCGCTATGAACCACTGGCTGAGATTCCTGATAGCGACCCAATAAAGAAACGCATACTCGGTATTCAATGTGCACTTTGGTGTGAAATTGTCACCACTCAAGAACGCATGGATTACATGGTATTCCCACGCTTAACAGCTATGGCTGAAGCGTGCTGGACCAACAAGCCTCAACGAGATTGGAATAATTATCTAACCCGGTTAAAAGGGCAATTACCCTTGCTTAATAAGCACGGTATCCAATATTGCTCACCGTGGAAAAAAGACTAAATCGATGAGTCACTATGACTCTTAACCACTTTCACTAGCATGATGTTTAGCTGTTAAATTTACAGCTTATATAAAAGGATAGAACCATGAAATACGGCTATTTCGATAATGAGAATCGTGAATACGTCATCACTAGACCTGACGTTCCAGCACCTTGGACTAACTACCTAGGTACTGAAAAATTCTGTACTGTCATTTCGCACAATGCAGGCGGTTACTCATTCTACAACTCACCGGAATACAACCGAGTCACTAAGTTTAGACCGAATGCTTCGTTTGATCGCCCGGGACACTATGTTTACCTGCGTGATGATGAAACGGGTGATTACTGGTCAATTTCATGGCAGCCTGTTGCTAAGAGTCTAGACGAAGCGAACTACGAGGTTCGTCATGGTCTTTCTTACTCTAAATTTAAGTGTGAATACAACGGCATTACTGCTGAGAAAACGCTCTTTGTACCAAAAGGTGAAGATGCAGAGGTTTGGGATGTTGTGATTAAAAACACTTCTGACAAGCCACGTACCATCAGTGCGTTCTCATTTGTTGAGTTCTCATTTAGCCATATTCAATCGGATAACCAAAACCACCAGATGTCTCTTTATTCTGCTGGGACAGCATATAAAGATGGCGTTCTAGAATACGATCTTTATTACAACACCAACGACTTTGAAGGCTTCTACTACCTTGCTTCTACCTTTGACCCTGATTCATACGATGGCCAACGCGATAGCTTCTTAGGTCTTTACCGTGATGAAGCGAACCCGATTGCTGTAGAAAACGGTCGATGCTCAAACAGCGCTCAAACTTGTTACAACCACTGTGGCTCTCTACATAAGCAGTTTACTATTCAACCAGGCGAAGAAGTTCGTTTTGCTTACATCCTGGGGATTGGTAAAGGCAATGGCGATCGTCTACGTGAAAAATACCAAGACGTTGCCAATGTTGATGCGGCTTTCGCTGGTATAAAAGATCACTGGAATGAACGCTGTGAAAAATTCCAAGTTAAGTCGCCAAATGAAGGCCTAGATACCATGATCAACGCTTGGACCCTATACCAAGCTGAAACATGTGTCGTCTGGTCTCGCTTTGCTTCATTTATTGAAGTCGGTGGGCGTACAGGTCTTGGTTATCGTGATACCGCGCAAGATGCGATTTCGGTGCCTCATGCGAACCCTGAGATGACGCGCAAGCGCTTGGTTGATCTATTACGCGGTCAAGTCAAAGCGGGCTACGGTCTGCACCTCTTTGATCCAGATTGGTTTGATCCTGAGAAAGCCGATGTTGAACCATCAAAATCACCTACGGTCGTTCCTACGCCATCAGATGATGACAAGATCCACGGAATTGATGACACCTGCTCTGATGATCACCTATGGATCGTACCAACCATCTGTAAGTATGTGATGGAAACCGGCGAAGAAAGCTTCTTTGACGAAGTGATTCCATACGCAGATGGCGGCGAAGCAACCGTTTATGATCATATGAAAGCAGCACTTGATTTCTCTGCTGAATACGTGGGTCAAACAGGTATCTGTAAAGGTCTGCGCGCAGACTGGAACGACTGCTTGAACTTAGGTGGCGGTGAGTCTTCAATGGTTTCGTTCCTACACTTCTGGGCACTGCAAGAGTTCCTAGATTTAGCAAAATACCGTAGCAACGATGCAGACGTGGCTAAATACACTGAAATGGCTGCGAACGTACGTGAAGCCTGTGAAACTCATCTATGGGATGACGAAGGTGGCTGGTACATTCGTGGTTTAACTAAGAACGGTGAGAAGATCGGTACTGCTCAGCAGACAGAAGGTCGCATTCACCTTGAATCAAATACCCTTGCAGTATTATCTGGTGCGGTTTCTCAAGAACGTGGTGAAAAAGCCATGGACGCGGTTGATGAGAACTTATATTCAGAGTATGGCTTGCACCTAAACGCACCTTCGTTCGCAACACCAAACGACGACATCGGTTTTGTCACACGCGTTTACCAAGGTGTTAAAGAGAACGGTGCTATCTTCTCTCACCCTAACCCATGGGCATGGGTTGCTGAAGCGAAGCTAGGTCGTGGTGACCGTGCAATGAAGTTTTACGATGCACTTAACCCATACAACCAAAACGACATGATCGATAAGCGTATCGCAGAACCTTACTCATACGTTCAGTTTATCATGGGACGTGATCACCAAGATCACGGTCGAGCGAATCACCCTTGGCTAACAGGTACTTCTGGCTGGGCTTACTTCGCAGTAACCAACTTTATTCTCGGTGTTCGTGTGGGCTATGAGGGTCTGACTGTTGATCCATGTATTCCAACTGACTGGCCTGGATTTGAAGTGACTCGCCAATGGCGTGGTGCAACCTACAACATCAAAGTTGAAAACCCAAGCTCAGTAAGCAAAGGGGTTAAGTCAATGACACTTAACGGTCAACCTGTTGAAGGTGCAATCCCAGTTCAAGCTGATGGCAGTGTTAACGACGTTATCGTCACTCTTGGCTAATCGCTAGATTCACTCTCGTGACTGATCATCACCTGCCTCCAACAAAAGAGGCAGGTATGTTCAGAATCTAAAAGGATTCAATCATGATCAAATTTGGTACCGGTGGCTGGCGCGCATTTATTGGCGAAGAGTTTACCAAAGACAACGTTCGCCTCGTCGCACAAGCCCTTTCAAATATCATTAATAATGAACAGGTCGCAGACAAAGGGTTCATCGTCGGCTATGACCGTCGTTTTCTATCGGATAAAGCCGGTCGTTGGTTTGCTGAAGTATTAGCCGCGAATAATATTCCAGTCAGCTTTATCGATAAATTTGTCCCAACCCCTATCGTTATGTTCCAAGCCAAAGAAATCGGTTGTGCTTATTCAGCCTGTATCACGGCATCGCATAACCCCGCAGATTACAACGGCATCAAAATTTTCATTGAAGGTGGACGAGACGCGGATGAGATCATCACTCAGAAAGTTGAAGACCAAATCAGCCAACTGACTCTAGCTGATGTGAAGTCGGTCGATTTCGAACAAGCTCTGAACGATAAGTCGGTGGTCATTATCAATCCAATGAACGCATTTGTTGATTCAATTATTAATTTTATTGATATTGAAGCGATAAAAAAAGCCAACCTACGCGTGCTCATTGACCCGATGTTTGGGGTGGCTAAAAACGCACTTCAAACGGTGCTTATTAATGGTCGCTGTGATGTGGACGTTATCAATGATGGTAAGAACCCTGATTTTGGTGGGTTAATGCCTTCGCCGAATGCGGCAACACTCTATCGTCTGAAACATTTGGTGGCAGCTGAAGGCTACGACATTGGCATTGGCACCGATGGCGATGCCGATAGACTGGGCATCATCGATGAAAAAGGTCACTTCATCCACCCTAATGAAGTTCTTATCCTGCTGTATTACTACTTACTTGAGTACAAGGGCTGGAAAGGCTCTGTGGTTCGCAACATCGCAACAACTCACATACTGGATAAAATTGCGGCAGACCACGGGGAGAAAAGCTTTGAGGTTCCTGTCGGCTTTAAACACATTAGCTCACAGATGGAAGCGGATGACTCTTTGATTGGTGGTGAAAGCTCAGGTGGCTTGACCATTCGAGGTCACATCCTTGGTAAAGATGGCGTGTTTGCATCGAGTTTATTAGTTGAAATGATCTCAGTGACAGGCAAGAAATTGTCAGAAATGCTTGATGAGATCTACGGCAAATACGGATACGCCTACACGGCCGAGGGCGACTGTACATTCAAGCCGTCTGAAAAAGAGGCGCTTTACAACAAAATATACGTTGAAAAGCAGCTGCCAGAATTCGAATACGAGATAGCAAAAGTCAGTTATGACGATGGTGCCAAAGTCTACTTTAAGAACGGTGGCTGGGTCATTGCTCGTTTTTCAGGCACAGAGCCTTTATTAAGAATTTTTGCAGAAATGCAAGACAAAGACACTGCAGAACGTGTTCTTCAACAGGTGAAAGAGTTTTTATCACTTTAATGATGTAAACACTTTTACCTACTTAACGCTCAAATTGAGCACCCTATAGGTGAAGAACACATTTGCCCGGCGAAAGCCGGGCTTTTTTATTGTCAGTTTCCATAATGTAGTAACCGACTACTACCACGGAATGTAAACAAATTGTTAACCTGAGAGTTCATTCAACTCAATATGGAAATTTGAATATGGCACGTATACTAATTTTGGCTGGTGATTTTGTAGAGGACTACGAACTTATGGTCCCTTTTCAAGCGTTAGGTATGGTTGGACACACCGTCAGTGTTGTTTGCCCTGATAAACGAGTTGGCGATACGATTAAAACAGCCATCCATGATTTTGAAGGGGACCAAACCTATACCGAAAAACCAGGCCACTTGTTTACACTCAATGCTAATTACGACGATACTTCCTCGTCACAATTCGATGCGCTAGTACTTCCAGGAGGAAGAGCTCCAGAATACTTACGTATGAATACCAGTGTGATTGAACTTATCCAAGCATTTGCCAATGAGAAAAAGCCAATTGCTGCCATCTGTCACGGAGCCCAATTACTGAGCGCCGCCAATATTATTCAAGGTAAATCTATCTCGGCGTATCCCGCCTGTGCTCCTGAAGTTGAACTGGCTGGTGCTCACTATGCGGATATCCCAATGGATCAGGCAGTTACTGATGGAATATTTGTTACTGCGCCAGCATGGCCAGCTCATCCCGCTTGGTTGGCACAATTAAATCAACAGTTGCTTTAGACTAAAGATGTACTGCTTTATCTGAAGAAAGCGTTAAGCTGATGTGATGCCATTATCGGAGGAGAACAAAATGTGCGAGATATATTCGGGTGCAGAAGACACGCTCTTTGAACTAAAATCTCGTTCTGTTCGAATCGACGGTGTGGTTACCAGTATCAGGCTCGAGGCTGTATTTTGGAAAGTGATCGAAGACATCGCCGGAGAATCTGGTATCTCGGTTGCTGAATTCTTAACGCGAATCTACCGTGAGGTTATTCAGAGAAGAGGTGAACTTGGTAACTTCACCTCTTTGCTACGAGTCGCCTGCACAACGTACCTCAATGGCGGTAAGAGAATTCGCTTATAAGTCAAATATTTCGTTAAAACGCTAAAATGCCTTCATCATGCAATGCGACGGTGACAGGCTGTCCAATCGAAAGTGCCTGAACCGAGCTTGCTAGCAATTTGTTGCCCTTCACTTCCACAACATAACGGCAATGATCACCCATAAAGTGCTGCTCTAGGACTCTCACATCACTCTCTTCAGCCGCTTCAATTTGAACATGCTGAGGGCGCAGCAATAGTTCGCAGTCACCACCTGCATCGATGCTATGCCTTGCTGTTGCAGCAACCACACCGAGTGCCGATTCAAACTCACCGTCAGACAAGCGCACCGCAGGTAAGTAGCTTCCACCACCAAGGAAATCAGCCACAAATTTGCTTGATGGATGGTAGTACAGTTCGGTGGCGGTTCCATACTGCTCAATAATTCCGTGGTTCATAACCGCCATTTTATCGGAAAAGGCAAACGCTTCCTCCCGACTGTGGGTTACAAAAATGGCCGTCACACCTTGGGATTTAAAAATACGTCTAATTTCAGCGATCAACTCATGACGAACCTGAGTGTCAATATTAGAAAATGGTTCATCCAGTAACAGTAAATCGGGTTTGTAGGCTAACGTACGAGCGATCGCAACGCGTTGTTGTTGTCCACCGGAAAGCTGATGAGGAAAGCGGTCTTCGTACCCAGCTAAGTGAACAAGATCCAGCATCTCTTTCACTTTCTGATCTTTGTCATGCTTAGACTGTTCTCTCAGCCCAAAGCCAACATTTTCGCTCACGGTTAAATGAGGAAATAGCGCATAATCTTGGAAAATCATCCCAATATTACGCTGCTCCGGTGGCAGCCAATTCTTACCATCATCAATGGTCATGCAGTTTAGGCTCATTTCACCAGAACTTAAAGGCAACAAACCCGCAATCGCTTTTAATAGTGTGGTTTTGCCGCAACCGCTCGCCCCTAATAAGCAGACGATTTCACCTTGCTTCACTTCTAAAGATAATTGCTCAAGCACTGTTTGAGTATCGTACTTACACGTTAAATTTTGAATCGACAACGCACAACTCATCAGTGTGTTTTCTCCAACGAACGATTAACAATAACAAGGGGAATAAGCCCCACAAGGACTAATAATACAGCAGGCATTGCCGCTAACTCTAAATGCTCATCTGAAGCGTAGTTATAGACATAAGTTGCCAAGGTTTCAAAGTTAAACGGCCTTAACAATATTGCAGCGTTCAGCTCTTTCATTGATTCAATAAACACTAATAGACCGGCAATTAAAGCCCCACGACGCACCAATGGAAAATGCACTCGCCACAACATCTTATTAGAGTTGCAGCCCATTGTTCTCGCCGCCATGTCTAATGATGGTGGAATTTTGCTTAAGCTGCTCTCTACACTGCCAATGGCGACCGCAGAGAAACGAACGACCAACGCTGCAATCAAAGCAAACATCGATCCTGAGAAAACCAATCCTGGGCGCTGCCACTCCATCAATCGAGCAATGTCGTTCACAAAGTGGTCCATAAAGAGCACAGGTACCAAAACCCCTATGGCCAATACCGTTCCAGGAACCGCATACCCCATAGAGGATAAACGCATACACGCTAGACTGCCACGACCTGGAGTGACTCGATGAGAAAAGTTAACGATCAAAGCAACACAGACGCCCAAAATGGCGGCAATCACTGAAACTTGTAAACTGTTGATCGCGTACTCTCTGAATTCTGAACTCCAGCTCTGCTCAAAGTATTTAAACGCATAAATACAAAGCTGCAATAAGGGTAAGATAAAAGCAACAGAGACAAGTCCCCAGCACCAACTTAGCGCCGCCCATTTCTTCCATCCGCTTAACTGGTAGCGTATGTCTTCTCGGCTACTGAATTGATTTTGGAATAACTTCTGTTTTCTTCGACTATAACGCTCGGTGCTTAAGAGTAAAATTACCATCACGAGCATTAACGCTGAGATTTTTGCAGCGGCATTCAGATTTGAATACCCTAACCACGTGTCATAAACAGCGGTGGTTAACGTGCTAACTGCGAAGTAGTTTACCGTTCCAAAATCACCAATGGTTTCCATCGCAACTAATGATAAACCCACCGCCATTGAAGGGCGAACAAGAGGTAAAGAAATGCGTTTAAAGCTTTCCCAAGGTGTGCACTTTAGCAGTCTCGCCGATTGAAGCAGAGAAGCGTTTTGCTCCATGAATGCAGCCCGACACAAAAGATAAACGTATGGATACAACACCAAGGAGAGAACAACCGTCGCACCCGTTAAGGTACGAATATCTGGAAACCAATATTCACCTGGCCCCCATCCAGTTAGATTTCTCAGAAGGATCTGAATAGGCCCAGCAAAATCAAACCAGTCGGTAAAAATATACCCAATAATATAGCCAGGCATGGCCAAGGGAAGCACTAAGGCCCACTGTAAAATACCTTCACTAGGTAAACGACACATGGCCATAAACCACGCACTCGGAATACCAAGGAGCAAAGACAGTAACATCACGCCAAACGTCAATACCACCGTATTGTAAATATACGTGGGCATAACCGTCGACATCAGATGTGAAAAAACCTCATCGGTGTCACCCATTGAGGTATAGAAGATCGCTAAGATCGGCAAAACCAGTAGCAGGGCCAGGCCTGCACTACTGGTTTTCCATAGAATATTTTTTTCGTTCATTGCCTAACTACAACAAGGATGTATGAAATATAAACGCAATTACAAATACATCTCATATCCTTTTAAAAAACAGGGGTACTTTATACCCCTACTCTTTATCAAAGGTCAAATTTGACTTCGTCTAACAGTCGAATTGCGGCTGAATGATAAGTGGCAATATCGTCCAAAGAAACATCATCAGACTTAAAGTCGCCCCAAGAAGCAACCAGTTCAGAACGTTTAACGCCCGCTTTAACTGGGTACTCATAGTTTACTTCAGCGTACATGCTTTGCGCTTTATCACCACTTAAAAACTCCATTAGTTTCTTAGCGTTATCTTTATTTGGTGAGAATTTAGCCATCGCCATGCCAGAGATATTAACGTGTGTGCCTTCAGCATTCTGGTTCGGGAAGTTAATGTAAACAGAGTCAGCCCATGCTTTTTGCTCTTTATCATTAACCATCTTACCTAGGTAATAGCTGTTACCAAGAGCAACATCACATAAACCTTCTTTAATCGCTTTCACTTGGGCACGGTCGTTACCTTGAGGCTTACGCGCCAGGTTTGCTTTCACGCCTTCAAGCCATTCTTTCGTTTCAGCTTCACCGTGGTGTGCAATCATTGAAGAAACAAGAGAAACATTGTATGGGTGCTTACCACTACGAGTACAGATTTTACCCTTAAACTCAGGTTTTGCTAAATCAGCGTAAGTAAAGTCATCACCTAAACGACCAACACGGTCACGAGATGAGTACACTGAGCGTGTACGAGTTGTTAGTGCAAACCATTCGTTTTCAGCATCTTGATACTGAGCTGGAATATTTGATTCTAAGACTGTGCTATCAACCGCTTGAACCAACTCTTTATTCGTTAACTCAGCGAGACGACTAATATCAACCGTTAGAATAACATCAGCTGGGCTTAGGTCACCTTCACGTGCTAGTGTTTCTGCCAGACCTTTTTTAGCAAACTTTACGTTTACTTTGATTCCAGTCTCTTTTGTAAACTCGTTAAACATTGGCTCAACCAAGAACGGTTGACGGTAAGAGTATACGTTAACTTCTTCAGCGGCCATTGCTGTTGGGGCTAGAACGCTGCAAGCAAGTGCAGAAAGAGTAAGCAGTTTTTTCATTAGTTCAATCCTTTACATCGTAATGATAATGTTTATCAGTTGCATTATTATATGCATGAATACATTTATTACAATAATATTAGTCAAAAAAAATGGATATTCGTGAAAGTTTTTTTTCTCTTGTTTTGTAACAGTTTTTTTCACAAATTTAATGACATGAAACCACATGAATGATAGGTCAGGTTGGCAGGTTTTCTTTGATACAAAAAAAACCTGCCAACAAAGACAGGTTTCGCTTTACCGATAAGTCGATTATTTCAGGTTAACTATTTTACCGTTACAAATTCAGGGTAAGCGCCAACACCACAATCGTGCATATCCATGCCTTCTAGTTCTTCGTCTTCTGTAACACGAATGCCCATTGTTGCTTTCAATACACCCCAAACCACTAGGCTAGCACCAAATACCCAAGCAAAGATTACAGCAGCGCCAAGCAGTTGTGCACCAAATGTCGCATCACCATTACTCAGTGGCACAACCATCAGACCGAAGAAGCCACACACACCATGTACTGAAATGGCACCAACTGGATCGTCAATCTTCATTTTGTCTAACGCAATGATACTAAATACAACCAATGCACCTGACGCACAGCCAATCGCGACTGAATATAAAGGTGATGGAGATAGTGGGTCAGCAGTGATCGCAACCAAACCGGCTAACGCACCATTAAGGATCATCGTTAAATCTGCTTTGCCCCATGTCGTCTTACATACAAGTAGAGCAGCAATGGCACCCGCGGCAGCAGCAGCATTGGTATTTAGGAAAATTTGACCAACAGCTGTCGCATTTTCAAAATCAGAAAGCATCAGTTGTGAGCCACCGTTAAAGCCAAACCAACCAAACCACAGGATGAACGTACCCAGTGTTGCCAGTGGTAAATTTGAACCTTGAATTGGGTAAATTTCACCTTTTTTACCGTACTTACCTTTACGAGCACCCAGTAACAATACACCCGCCAGTGCAGCAGCAGCACCTGCCATATGTACAATACCTGAACCCGCGAAGTCGCTAAAGCCAGCTTCAGAAAGGAAACCACCACCCCATGTCCAGTAACCTTCCATTGGATAGATAAAGGCCGTTAATACAACAGAGAAGATGAGGAAAGACCAAAGCTTCATGCGCTCAGCCACGGCACCAGATACCACTGACATCGCCGTTGCAACGAATACGACTTGGAAGAAGAAATCCGATTCTAAAGAGTGGTCAGCGCCTTCACCCTGAGTACCAATTAGCGTACCAAATGAAGGTAACCAACCACCTTCACCGTTATCTACATACATAATGTTGTAGCCAACGACTAAAAACGTCGTACAAGCAATGGCGTACAAACAAATGTTCTTCGTTAAAATTTCTGTCGTGTTCTTTGAACGAACCAGACCCGCTTCTAACATGGCAAAGCCCGCTGCCATCCACATAACCAGTGCGCCAGAAATGAGGAAGAAAAAAGTGTCCAGTGCGTAACGTAGTTCTGTTACCGTTGTTAATAAATCCATGATATTACTCTCCAGTCCTTGAGATCATTAAAGTGCTTCTGCGTCCATTTCACCAGTACGGATACGAACCGCTTGGCTTAAGTCATACACAAATATTTTTCCATCACCAATTTTTCCAGTTTGAGCAGCCTTAGTGATGGCTTCAATTACGCGGTCTACATTTTCTGCTTGAGTGGCTATTTCAAGTTTGACCTTAGGTAAGAAATCAACCTGATATTCCGCGCCTCGATATAATTCCGTGTGTCCCTTTTGACGGCCAAAGCCCTTCACTTCCGATACTGTCATTCCCTCGATACCGACATCAGCCAGAGCTTCACGTACATCATCAAGTTTGAATGGTTTGATTATTGCGTTAATTAGTTTCATCGTACCCTCTCTAAGTCATTAATCCTTTAACTGTTGATTCTTATAATCCAAAGTACGTGCCAACTATTTAACTTACTGTTTTTAAACGATTTTGTTATATTTAGAGTCTTTAAACCAAAAGTGGCGCACCATACTGGTGCGCCACTTTCACAATAACAATGCATTAACATATCAGTTCACCACTACGGTGCAAATGCTAGGACTCGTTTCATCCTGATGTTTAAAAACCCAAAAAATCAATCCAACGCTCAATCAAGATCTCGAAATCATCAATACCACACCCAGCGGTACTTTCACTATTATAAAAGTGATATTCACTCTCTTCGTCCAATTCATCCCCATGGCTTAGAACATTTTCTTGAATGAGAACTTCGTCCGCTAAAATGGTCATAGAGATCTCATGCCCAAGTAACTTATGTTCTTTGGTTGGTAAGGCTTTAGATTGAGCAATTAACTGCTCAACTTTTTCTATTTTTTCTCGTGAACGACCAATCTCATCTTGCAGCCAACGACCTACTATTTCATGCCCCATACTGCATTTAACATAGTACTCGCCCATTAATGTATTGCGTGTGAACTCAAATTCCATACAAACTCCGATAAATTAGTGGGGCTAAGAATGGCGCAGAGTATATAGAGAGAATGGGAAACTCTCTAGGGCTATCATATTGCGGGCCACAAAAAGAATGCTTCTGATAATAAAAAAGCACTTACGAAATTCGCAAGTGCTTTGAATATATCATGAGTAAATAAGCGTTAATTAATCAACGCTTATCCATGAGCATTAAGCAGGCTCTTGGAAAATAACCGTGTCTGCTTTTTCAGTGTACTGACCCATTTTATGGAAGTTCAAGTAGCGATAAGTGTCTGCCGCTGTGGCATCGATCTTCTGAGCGAACTCTAGGTACTCTTCTTTTGTTGGGATACGACCAAGAATCGCACCAACCGCTGAAAGCTCTGCCGAAGCAAGGTAAACATTAGCGCCATTACCTAAACGGTTAGGGAAGTTACGCGTTGAGGTCGACATCACTGTAGACTTGTCTGCAACACGTGCCTGGTTACCCATACACAGTGAACAACCCGGAGTTTCAATACGAACCCCAGCTCGGCCGAAGATGCCATAGTAGCCTTCTTCAGTCAGTTGATCTTTGTCCATCTTCGTTGGTGGTGCAACCCATAAACGGGTATTCAAAGAGCCATTAAACTCTTCTAGCATCTTACCCGCCGCTCGGAAGTGACCAATGTTCGTCATACAAGAACCGATAAACACTTCTTGGATTTCTGTGCCTTGAACATCCGACAGCAGACGAGCATCATCAGGATCGTTCGGTGCACACAAGATAGGCTGGTCAATATCAGCCAGGTCAATCTCAATAACATGCGCATATTCAGCATCAGAATCCGCAGACAGCAATTCAGGGTTAGCCAACCACTCTTGCATCGCCTTAATACGACGCTCAATAGTTCGCACATCACCGTAACCTTCCGCGATCATCCACTTAAGCATCGTGATGTTCGAGTTTAAGTACTCTTCGATAGATTCCTGAGAAAGCTTAACCGTACAACCTGCCGCAGAACGCTCTGCTGATGCATCTGACAGTTCAAACGCTTGCTCAACAGATAAGTGCTCAACGCCTTCAATTTCTAGTACGCGACCAGAGAATTCGTTGATTTTACCTGCTTTTTCTACCGTCAATAGACCTTGCTTGATGCCATAAAGTGGAATGGCATGTACTAGGTCACGCAGTGTGATACCAGGTTGCATTTCACCTTTAAAGCGAACCAAAATTGATTCAGGCATATCAAGTGGCATAACACCCGTTGCTGCCGCGAAAGCAACAAGACCAGAACCTGCTGGGAATGAAATACCAAGAGGGAAACGCGTATGTGAGTCACCACCCGTACCGACGGTATCAGGTAGAAGCATACGGTTTAGCCACGAGTGAATAACACCATCACCCGGACGTAACGATACGCCAGCACGGTTCATGATGAAATCAGGCAGAGTGTGGTGAGTGTTAACATCGACCGGTTTAGGGTATGCAGAGGTATGACAGAAAGACTGCATAACAAGGTCTGCAGAGAAACCAAGGCAAGCCAGATCTTTTAGCTCATCACGCGTCATTGGGCCGGTTGTATCTTGAGATCCGACCGTTGTCATCTTAGGTTCGCAGTATTGGCCTGCACGCACGCCTTCAACCCCACACGCTTTACCAACCATCTTCTGAGCTAACGTGTAACCTTTATTAGAAGCAGAAGGATCAATCGGTTTAGCAAACAGATCTGTCTCTTCTAGACCAAGAGAAGTACGAGCACGGCTCGTTAGACCACGACCGATAATCAGTGGAATACGACCACCAGCACGGACTTCATCAAGCAATACATCACTTAGCTTAAAGCTTGAGATTTCTGCATCACCTTTACGAACAACACCTTCATAAGGGAAGATATCAATGACATCCCCCATGTTCATGTCTTGTACGTTGAGTTCAATCGGCAGTGCACCAGAATCTTCCATTGTATTGTAGAAGATAGGTGCGATCTTACCGCCTAGACAAACACCACCAGTGCGCTTGTTTGGTACGTAAGGGATGTCATCACCCATAAACCAAAGCACTGAGTTGGTTGCAGATTTACGAGACGAACCCGTACCAACAACATCACCAACGTAAGCCAGTGGAATACCATCTTTCTGAAGTTCTTCGATTTGCTTGATTGGACCAACACTGCCCTGTACGTCAGGAGTGATGCCATCACGTTCCATCTTCAGCATCGCTTTTGCGTGCACTGGAATGTCAGGACGAGACCAAGCATCAGGCGCTGGAGACAAGTCATCGGTATTGGTTTCACCGGTCACTTTAAAGACTTTAACGGTGATTTTTTCCGCTACTTTTTCTTTTGATGTGAACCACTCAGCATCAGCCCAAGATTGAAGCACTTGCTGCGCAGACGTATTACCTGCTTGCGCTTTTTCTTCTACATCGTAGAACGCGTCGAACATCAATAGAGTATGAGACAGTGCTTTCACCGCAATAGGAGCCAGTTCTGCATCGTCGAGAAGGGAGACTAACGATTCGATGTTATAGCCACCTTGCATCGTACCAAGGAGCTCAGCCGCTTTTGCTCGGCTTACAACAGGTGACTCAACTTCGCCTTTTGTTACAGCAGTTAGAAAGCCAGCTTTTACATAAGCCGCTTCATCAACACCTGGGGGAATTCTGTTTTCTAATAGGTCAAGAATGAACTCTTCTTCACCTTGGGGCGGATTTTTAAGAAGTTCAACTAGGCCAGCAACCTGCTCAGCATTTAGTGGTCTAGGAACAACTCCTTCGGCAGCACGCTCTGCGACGTGTTTACGGTAGGCTTCAAGCACGACTTTTTTCCTCTCATTGCGGTTCCTCCATTTATTATCACTTATCTATTTAGATCGATGATGGAGTGAACATCCTTGGAAACTTGGCTCTCCATTGCCAATTCAGCTGTTTATCTATGTACATAATGATGATGTAGAAGATAAACAAGCAGCGCCAGAGAGGCCAAACTGTGGGCGGTAGAATAGCAAATTTAACTTAAAATTAAAATCTTATCATTTTGACCAACATAGCAAGTTAAGACTAAAGTTGGACGATTTTAAGAAATTAACTTCGCATATTTGCTACTTAAATGTGGTTCCAATAATTAAATATACGGAATTGAATTGTTCTTCTGTGAACCCATAACCAAACATAATAGGTCCAATGGGGGAGTCAACGCCAACAAAGACAGAAGCCGCTTGATACAAAGGCGCATCTTGAATCTTAATATTAGGATCAGACCATACCCCACCATACTCAATGGAGCTACCCACATAAAATGGGGAGCTAAACAAACCAAAATCATTATCAAACCAACGGTATCGATAGACTAAACTGGTGAAAGCGATATTTTGCCCAATCAAACTGTCTCTTGGGATGCCAGACAGCTTGAGAAAGCCTCCAATTTCTTTCGGATCGACAGGCAACACCATACTCTGACTCTTGGTTAACCCCAGATCCATATTCGCGACTAAAGTATGACGATCATAGGTATAAGCCCCTATGAATTTTGCACGAATGTCGTCAACAGTATCTTCTGCGTGGTTAGCAGAACTAGCAAAACACCGCTCCTGCCCTCTTACTTCATCTTGAGAGACCCAATACTCAATATCCGCATAGATACCAGAGCGAGGTAGACTAAAATCATCTAACGTATCATAGCGATAACCCGTAAAAACACCTTGCCGGGTAAAGTTAAAATCACCGCATGACGGCAAGGTTGATAATTCGGCATAGCCTTGTATGTAGCGTAAGCCTAACTTAAACTCTCGCCACAAGGCTTCTTGATACCCGATAGCCAGCTCTCCTGTCCATTCCCGATAAGTCACTGGCAGGTAATTTTCGGATGCGCTTAACGTCGGATCATGAATTCCATTACTTGGCATATTACGCTTGTCGTTGCTGTAACTCCCCCCTAACGTTGTAAAGATTTTCTGGCTAGACATAAACGGCGAATACAGCTCAGCGCCTATCAGTTTATCAGTGCCCATTTCAAGGTTGAGCAAAAGTTCTGCACCCTCTGAGTTAAGATCAGTAAAGTTGCTCGATACCCCCAATGAATACTGGCTATCGGTGGTGAAATCATCTTCTAAGAAGAAGCGAAAGTTAACGTAGTTTGGCCCCCAACTTTTCGAATTGACATCCATAACCAATAGATCGTTACCGAGTTCATCTTTTTCGTATTGATAGGTGATCAATTCAAACCGATCTAACGCATAAAGGTCTTGGACACTCTGCTCAAGCTCTTCCGTACTTAACGCTTTCCCTTCTTCTAAACCAAGACGCGAACGTAATAGCGCTTCGCTATAATGGGTATTATTGTTGATGACGATCTGCTCGACAGAAATTTCATCTCCATACGGTAATTTTTTACGCGCCGTTTGTTTCTTTTCGATGTAGGCTTGATATTCGCTACTTGATAGGGCTAGGT